>NZ_BAAAHE010000033.1 GCF_039525035.1 Sporichthya brevicatena | reverse complement strand
TCCTGAATAATTCATAGCTCTAATTTAAAGCTGTTTTCTTGAATAAATTGCCTATTTTTATATTAGGCAGATACATTCTTCCAAAATAATGTGTTTTCGAACAGGATATCTACGGAAGAAGGCTATAATAAAAATTATTTGTCTATTTAAGGGCAGACTGACCCCTTGGAAAAATAGGTTAAAAATTTTTACGATACCTAGCCTAAATCCATTGCCTAGATCGCCGTAGGCGTTCAAAAACCTTATAAAATTCAGTTTGATACACATGATAACTCGACAGTTTGAGATAGACTTGTCTACCTGTTTTAATGAGTTTTCCGGCAACTTTGAGCAATGTCAATCGTATAGAATGAATCGTCATCCCCCGATTCGCTTGTTCAAATCCAATGGTCTTTAAAAAATTGACGAGGTTGTAAGCCAGGACACTGATCATCATTCTAACGTGATTTTCCAGGAAGAGTGGGCTATCTGTTTTGTCAAAATAAAAGCCTGATTTCGCTTCTTTGATGAAATTCTCCATTGTACCCCGTTTGCCGTAAAGAGAGAATATGACTTCAGGTGAGACATTATTGGATAGATTAGTCACAATGAATGCGTGGTGAAAGAGGAGTTCTCCTGCTTCACGAACGGAACGTATACAGACTCGACGGGGTTTCGACCATGATTGTGCTTGATAAGGCATTGAAAAATACTGAACTTCCCGATCTTCCCATTTTTGGTTATCCCCGTAAAGAACGGATTGCTCGGCTAATTGACTTAACCTCCGATTGTTCTTTAATCGGATCACATACTGACTTTCATTTTCTTCACAAGACTCATACACCTCTGGTGTTGCGAAGCCGCTGTCCCCACGAACCAATATGTCAGTATTCGGTATGGATTCATTGTAGTGGTGTAACAATGGGTCGATAAAGGCTTTCACCCCTTTAGATGTGTACTGATTACCTGAACGCAGTTCAGCTTTTAAGAAATCTCCAGTCAGTCCGTCAAAGGCAACTAATGGGTGGTAGCCGTAGGTTTGATAATGTGCATTATAATCTGTTTGTTCTTGATGGCCAAAGGTATCTGAATGAGTAGAATCGAGATCAATGATTAACTCGGTGTCATTGCGAATCAAACGCGCTTTATCAATGAGCGACTGATTTAATGATTGTAATTGACCCACATTTTCCGTGGTGAAACGATCCAGAAACCGTGAAATTGACGATTGTGAGGCTAATTGTTTTCTGCCTAACACCATTTGAAAGACTGGATCCTGTCGTAACAGATTAGCTGACGAGTCTGCCGAATAACCAGCAATCAGTTGCATAATGAGCTGTTCTAATATCGCTAAATTATCATGCGTGTAGTAAGCACGGTTATCTTTAATGTCCAGAAGTGATTTTGCCAAATCAGAAAACTTGAAGGTATCCATTACTTCTTTAACTAAGACTAAACCCGAATCACTCGATAAACGACCACCTGTATGCGAAATGATGATGTTTGAATTGAATTTTACCTGGTTTTTGTGTAAGCTAATCATGAAGAGAACTCCTTTCTTATGGTTGGTTTAGACACCTTTACCATATCAGAATGGGGTTCTTTTTTCATCACTTAACAGGTGAAAATGAAAAAGTAAATTTAAGCTGCCGTTAGGCAGTTGGCACATGTTTCAACGAAAAGTATGAATTGTTCAGGTT
>NZ_BAAAHE010000032.1 GCF_039525035.1 Sporichthya brevicatena | reverse complement strand
GCTCGACGCAGCCACTACCGCGCCCGTGGCGCCTATCCATAAGTGCGGCTGTAGTACTAGGACGAGGTCGCCGGCAGCCGGAAGTGCTTGCCGAGGGTCTCGACCTGGTTCTGGTAGTTCGAGCCGATGCCCTGGCCGTAGAGGCGCTCGGGCTCGGCGAGCATGCGCTCGAAGGTCAGTTTGCAGACGCCCTGGCGGTGTTCGATCATGAACGGGACGTCGTGGGCACGGACCTCGAGCGCGGCGGTGGAGCCGGTGAGCGCGCCGGCGGGGTCGACGCCGAAGCCGGGGTCGAAGAAGCCCGCGTAGTGGGTGCGGAGCTCGCCGGACGTCGGGTCGTAGGCCGTCATCTCGGCGGCGAGGCCGGACGGGATGCGAACCGCCTCGTAGGACATCAGCAGGTAGAAGTCCTTCGGCGTGAGCACGATGCGGTTGCCCGGCTCGGGCTTGACGGGCTCCCAGAACTGCTCGGGGTCGGCCTCGCCGACGCGGCTGAGGTCGAGCAGCGGCGCGTTCGGGCGGGCCCGGTAGCCGACCCGGCCGACGCTGTTGGCGCGCAGGTCGAGGCCGAGGAACATGCCGTTGCCGAGGACGAGCTGCTCGGCCGGGACGGGAGCCCCGTCGGCGAACAGGATCGGCTCGACGCCGTGGTACTCCTGCAGCTCGGCGTCGCTCAGCTCGGCGCGGCCGACGGCGAGGCGCAGTTGGTTGAGCGTGAGGTCCTCGCGCACCCGGATCGGGAACGAGAGCGGCACGACCTCCAGGTACAGCTGGCCCGAGTAACCGGGGGCGATCTCGTCGAAGCGGTCCGAGCCGTCGGTGATGACGCGGGTGAAGACGTCCGCACGGCCGGTCGAGCTCTTCGGGTTCGCCTTGCCGCGGATCCCGGGCGGGAGGCTCAGGGCCTCCTTGAGCGGGATCAGGTACGGGCGGCCGGTCTCCAGGACGACGCCCTCGCGGCGCAGGTCGAGCTCGTCGACGATCAGGTCTTTGAGCCCGTGCTCCACGGTGTCGCGGTGGGGCAGGAAGCTGCACCGGATCCGGTACGCGACCTCGCCGAGCCGCAGGTCCAGGCTCGCCGGCTGGATGTTGGACGCGGGGATCGTGAACCGCCCGGCGTCGATCACGCCCTCGGCGATCGCGGCCCGGAGGAACTGGTCGGGGAGGACACCCTCGCCGGTCGGGAGCTGCAGCACGGCCACCTCGTGCCTCGTCGGAACAATGGCCGATGGTATCGACCGGGCCGGGTTCGCCCGCGGGACGCCACAGCGCGGCGGCGCGCCGCGACCGTCCGCCTGTGGCAGGCGTGGTGCGTGGGGTTCCGGGTGCTCGGGCCGGGCCAAATCCGTCCCAAGTGGACCGGTCCGCGGGGGCGTCGCTCGTATCAAGGGAAGGTGGCCGACGACTGCGCCGGTCCCTGCGCTGGGAGGTTCGCATGAAGCGCTCGCTCGCCTTGTCCACCGGCTCCGCCCTGGTCGCCACCGCGGTCGGGGTCACCGGCTTCCTCGTCTCCGGCGCCTCCGCCGGTGCTCAGTCGACAACTCGGGTCGACACGCAGGTCGCCGCGGCGGGTTCGGGCAAGTTCGTCGTGTGCCACCAGGGCTTCGGCAAGCACCGGGCGCTCAATACGTCCTTCGGCTGGGAAGGGTTGGAATCCGGCCACGCGACCAGCAGCACCTCGACGGACTATTTCCGCGCCCGCGGCTGCAAGACCCAGGCGTCCGGCATCGAGGAGCGCAGCCGCTTCACCGCCTTCTTCAAGGCGAAGCCGCCGTACCGACTGAAGTCGGTGTCGGTCCAACAGACCGACGGGACAAAGGTGACGTTCACCCACAATTCGCGCGGGCTGCGTGTCGTGATGGGCCCCGGGGATGAGGTGACGGTGACCTACCGCTGGGTCCGGCCGAAGCGGCGGTAGCGCCGGGGTCAGGTGGAACGGGCCGAAGGGACTAGCGAAATTGGTCCGAACGGACCACGTCCGGGCGGCGCGTCGATTCGTCTCAGTGCCATGACCGAGTTTGAGAAGAACGAGACCACGCAGGCCACCCCGGGCACCGAGGGCGCGATCGCCCCCGCCCCGCAGCAGCCGGAGCTCCACGTCGGTGTCGGTGTGCTTCTCGGCCGGATGTCCTCCGGCGAAGCTGCCTGACACTTTTCCTCGTAGCGTCAGCGAGATCGAGCGCAGTAGCGCTCGGTTCCGCTGACGCTACGGGTGTTTAAGCGCCCCGCCGGAGGCTCAGTTCAGCGAGACCCCGCGCCAGTACGCGGCGGCGATCTCCTCGGAGACCGGGCGCAGCAGCTCGAGCTGGGGGTCGTAGACGACGAGTCCGCGCTCCTCAGCCATGGCGGCGACGAGGACGCTCCCGTACAGGGCCATCTCGTCGTCGAGGGTGAGCAGCAGCATGGGGCCCGAGGCGTCGTCGAGGAGCGGGGTCCAGACCCAGGGCGAGGTGATCGAGGCCGGGTCGTCGGGGTCGTCGGACCACTCCTCGGTCAGCGCGTCGACGAACGCGCGGATCCCTGGCGTCGCCTCGGTCTTGTCGCCGACGAGGTGTCGGCACACCATCTCCCGGCACACGCGCGCGCCGGCGTCCTCGGCCGGGCGTTCGCCTTCCCAGACGTAGAGCTGGTACGCCATCAGATGTCCCCTCCCGTGTGTGGAGGGCACAGCCTGCCCGAGATCCAGGCGCGCCGTTCCGTGCCTGTGGACAACGCTACGGGTGTTCAGGCCGGGCGGAGCGACCCGCCGAGCAGGCCCTCGTGGCGGGCGACCTTGGCGCTGAGCCAGACGGTCACGGCGGCCCCGCCGGCGATGAGGGCGGGGGCGAAGACGGTCTTCATCGCGACGTAGTCGTCGGTGGGCTGGGTGTGGAGCAGGTACAGCGAGAGCGTCGCCTTGATGCCGACGATGACGGCCCACAGCAGCGTCAGCCGCCAGAACAGGCGCTGGACGCGGTCGCGGCCGTGGAGGTCGTCGTCCATCGGATAGAAGTCGTTCGCGAGGCGGGCGACGACGGGACGGGCGGTCAGCAGGGAGCCGAGGAACAGCGTCGCGACGACGACGTCCGAGAGCGCCGGCTGCAGGAAGTAGAAGTACGTCGAGCCGGTGGCGAAGGCGAAGATCGTCTTGCCCGTCAGGCCGATGATCGTCAGGTACAGCAGGATCGACGCGCGGCGCTTGGTGACCGAACGCCAGGCGGCGGCGCCGTAGCACCAGCAGAGGGCGACGGTCAGGGCGAGCCAGATGTTGCTCGCGAGCATGCAGAAGTAGAACAGCAGCCCCGGGATGATGTTGGCGGTCAGGATCGCCAGGGTCAGGTGCTTGACGACGGCGCCGAGGGACGGGCGCTCCGGTGCGTCGGTGGGTGCAGCGGGGTCAGCCTCGAGGGGCACAGAGTCTCCGGGACGGGATCAGCGCGGGTCGTGCAGGTCAGGTGGTGCGCACGGCGCCGCGTCCGCATCGACGCGAAAGACGTTCCCCCACGGTAGAGGGATCGGTCGGCGTGGCGCCGTGGTTGAGCCCACATGTGATCGATCTCTCCGGACGGGTACGTCAGAGCCGTCGGCCACCGCGGCCGCGGATCGATCGGAGGTCGTCGTGCTCGTCGCCGAGATGCAGGAAGCCCATCCCCGTCCGTTGGTCGGGATCGACGCCGACGCGCTGGCCGAGTGCATCGAGGCGTGCCTGGCCTGCGCGCAGGCGTGCACCTCGTGCGCGGACGCGTGCCTGCACGAGGAGATGGTCGTCGACCTGCGGCGCTGCATCCGGCTCAACCAGGACTGCGCCGACCTGTGCGACGCGCTCGCCCGCATCCTGACGCGGGGGCCCGACACCGCGCCGGGGCTGCTGCGCGCGGCGGTCCAGGCGTGCGCGGACGCCTGCCGCATGTGCGGGGACGAGTGCGCGACGCACGCGGAGATGCACGAGCACTGCCGGATCTGCGCCGAGGCGTGCCGGCGGTGCGAGCAGGCGTGCCTCGCGCTGAACCTGGACTGATCCACTAGCCGCCGAGCTCGACGACGGCGCTGTTGAGGCGCTGGGCGAGTTCTTCGACGGCGTGGTCGTCGCGAACGTTGCCGAGCAGGCCGGAGAGATCCTCACGTCCGATGACGAGGTAGCCGTTGACCTCGCTGAACGGACCGGGCAGCACGAGCGCCCGGCCCTCGCTGATGACCAGCGCGGACCCTTCCGGGGCGGTGCTCAGAGCGCGGACGTGCTCGGCGGTGATGAGGTCCATCGCGGTCCCTTCCTGCGTGGTCGTCTCCGACACTGCCCCGCCGGGCGTGGCGCATGCCCCGGTCTTTCCGGCGCGCCAGGTGGGTAGGGGAGCGGCAGAGCGTCCTCGGGAGGACCGATGCGCTTCACGGACCGCCGCGACGCGGGACGCCGGTTGGCTCCACGCGTCGCGGCCCTGAACCTGACCGACCCGGTCGTGCTGGCCCTGCCGCGGGGTGGGGTGCCGGTGGCGGCCCCGATCGCGGAGGCACTCGCCGCCCCGCTGGAGGTGTTCGTGGCCCGCAAGGTGGGGCTGCCGGAGCAACCGGAGTTCGGGATCGGCGCGATCGCGGAGGGCCTGGCCGAGCCGGTCGTCTACGCGCACGCCCCGCGGATCCGGGAGCGGACGTGGCGGGAGCTGACCGCCGCCGCGCGCACCGAGTTGGAGCGCCGCGTCGCGCGGTACCGGGGCGATCGCGCGCTGCCTCCGCTGGCCGGGGCGGAGGTCGTCCTGGTCGACGACGGGCTCGCGACGGGGGTGACGGCCGAGGCCGCGGTGCGCGGGCTGCGGTCGTACGGCCCGGCGCGGGTGGTCCTCGCGGTCCCGGTGGCGGCGCCGGACACGGCGGAGCGGCTGACCGCGGAGGTGGACGACCTGATCGTGATCCTGACGCCCCATCACTTCGAGGCGGTCGGGCTCTGGTACGAGGACTACCGGCAGACGGGCGACGACGAGGTGCTCGCACTGCTCGCGGGAGCCGCGTCGTGACGGTGGCTCAGCAGGTCTCGATCGTCACGGATCGGGCCGCGGTGGCGGGTGACCTCGTCCTGCCCGAGCGCGCCGACGCGGTGGTGGTCTTCGCGCACGGGAGCGGGAGCAGCCGGCACAGTCCGCGGAACCGGATGGTGGCGTCGGTCCTGCAGGAGCGCGGGATCGGGACGTTGCTGCTCGACCTGCTCACCCCGGCCGAGGCGGAGAGGACGTTCCCGGTGGGCTTGCTCGCGGACCGGCTCTACGACGCGGAACGCTGGCTGAGCAAGGAGATCGGGCCCGCGCGGGTCGGGTACTTCGGCGCCGGCACGGGTGCGGCGGCCGCGCTGGTCGCGGCGGCGCAGGCACGGGGGCGGATCGGGGCGGTGGTCTCCCGCGGCGGGCGGCCGGAGCTGGCGGGCAAGGCGCTGGTCCGCGTCGCGGCGCCGACGCTGCTGATCGTCGGGGGCGAGGACATACCGGTGCGCGAGGTGAACGAGCGCGCGGCGACGCTGATGCTGTGTCCGCGGCGCGTGGAGATCGTCGAGGGGGCGACGCACCTGTTCGGTGAGGCGGGCGCGTTGGAGGCCGTCGCCGGGCTCGCGGCGGACTGGTTCGCGACGTTCCTGAGGCCGGGTGGCAACGGCGTGTGATCAGGCGCTGCGCGCCGCGGCGCCGAAGAACCCGCTGAACAGGTTGGCGAAGCTGAGCCCGGATTCGGCGGGGACGTAGGTCGGGGCGGAGCGCCGCGCCTCCCCGGCGACCTTGAGCACCGCGGTGGAGTGCGTGATCGCCGCGTGGCGGGGCACGCCCTCGCGTTCGGCGACCCGCTCGAAGAACTGCTCGATCGGGATCCGCGGGACCTCCGGGTCCGCCGCGGTCCGGCGCAGGTGGTCCCCGATCTCGCCGGGGAGTTTGGACGCCAGACTCATCGCCGCCGAGTTCGCCATCGCCTCCCCGAGCGTCTCCAGCGCCGCCGCGATCGCCCGCTCCGCCTCGGACCGGGAGTTCAGCCGCGCCCGGATCCGTACCTGCTCGATGAACTCGTCCTGGTCCACGCCGCCTCCGGTCCTGAGGCTGACGAGCTACCCGGGGCGAGGGTCGGCATGCCGACTCAGGGAGTTCTTAGGAGGCGAAAGCTGGACACTCTGCCCTGGGACGGCGATATCGTCCCGATCCGATCGGTGCTGGGGGAGCGCCGCGAAATCGCTGGGGGGCGATCTCATGAAGTTCAGCCGTGTCTCCGCTCGTACCGTCGGGCTCTGCTCCGCCGCTCTGGTCGCGGGTCTCGTCGCGGCACCGGGAGCACACGCCGCATCGAAGAAGTCCGATGACGTGCTCACCGAGCTCAGCCAGCTCATCGCGATCGGCGAGGTCCAGATCGACACCCGCAGCGGCCGGGCCCGCGAGGCCGGTCCGCTTCAGACGGTCAGTCAGCTCATCGATGCTGCGACGGGCAAGGTCCTCGGCCCGGGCGCGCTCAAGATGAAGGTGAGCTCCGAAGGTCCGACCGATCCGCGTGCCTGCGTCAAGAGTGGCAACAACAAACGCGTCACCGCGTACTCACCGTCCAACCGGATGATCGTGGGCAAGGACGGGACCGTTCACTTCCAGTACCACGCCTATCGGCTGGGGCAGGCTCGGCTGTTGGAGAGCGGACTCTCCACCCAGTGGGAGGTGTGTTCGGTGGGTGGCGGCGACTTCGACAGCGCTCGGCTGCGAAGGGTGGGGACCGGCATTGCGATGGCTGACAGCTCGCACATCTGGCGGATCGGTCAGGCCTGGCAGACCGGATCTACACCGGAAAGCTACGCCCTGAACCTGGGATTCCAGGTCAAGCGCGGGCCGGTGTCGATCAACGCCAGCCTGAAGCAGCAGCCGGCGGACAAGCTGCTCGGGTCGTTCCGCGCGCCGTTCCGGTCGGGCCTGGACGCTTACGAGCACAATGCCGTCTACGCGTGGTGGCAGGACAACTGCATCGGTCGCTGGTGGAAGTGTTGGAAGAACAGCGGTAGCAAGGATTTTCAGGGCTCCATCGCCCACGCGCTGTGGGAGTTTCCCGAAGGTGAGGAGCCTGCCGTGGTTGGGTTGTACTACACGGCGTACGCCACCTACGCGTGATTCAAGTGGGGCTGCGAGTGCCACGCCGGACCCGACGGTTGCGCGGCAGCGCACTGGCCTGTGCATTTCTGATCGCTTTGAGCGGCTGTGGCGGTGACAATCAGGAAACTGGAGCGACCGCTGCCGGCGATGCAAGACCGCCGCTTCACGGCTTCGACATTTACGCGGTCGGCAGCGCGGACGGAAACATCGTCCAGGCGGATGTCTACGGCATCACCTTGAGCCCCTTGCGTGCTCATCGCCTGACGAGCGCCAGGCGGATCTCCTGGTTGTCCGCAGACCGGGGTGTCGTCGTAGTCGCCGCCGGGGACGAGCAGATCGACAAGCTGGCGTTGCTGGGCGTGGACGGTGTACTCGCACCGATCCCCGGCCTGGGCCGACCGGCGGGGTACGCCCCACAGGTTCAGCCGGACGGCCGGATCCAGTTTCAGGACGACGGGGCGGGTGACGAGGTGCTTTACCGCTACGTCTCGTTCGATCCGAACTCCGGTAAGACCTCCGTTCTGTACCGGTCGAGCAAGCCGTTCCAGATCGTGGCCGCTGGTCCGAAGGGCACGTTCGTGGAGGTGTTGCGGGACCCGGAGGGGGTTGATCGCGTGGCGCTGTTGTCGCCCAGCGGCCGGCGCCAGGCTTTCCCGATCGCCGAGCGGATCGGTAGCCCGAAGCTGGGCAAGGCCTTCATCGCGACCGGGGTGTACGGATCGACAGCGCCCGGCGCGCCGGCCAGCAGTCTCGTACTGCTCGACCTCGGCTCCGAGAAGACGGAAGTGATCGACGGCTGGGCTCCGCTGACCTGGACCCCGGACGGGACGAAGCTGCTCGTGGTTCGGGCGGGGGAAGCCAGGCTGCCGGACGCGGAACTGGCGGTACTGGACCCGAAGGACCCGAAGAACCCGCAGGTCCTGGGCACGATTCCCGGTCTGACCTTCTTCCAGGCGGACTGGGTCGCACGAGACTGACCGATTCAACCAACGCGGTGGTGGCCGTGACCTCGACGGACGTGCTGCCGCAGGAGCGGGTGCTCATTGCGCTGGCTTCGGCGGGGGCCGGTGCTGCTGGTGATGATGCTGCTGTTCCTCGGCTACGTCCTTGCGCTGCCGGCCGGGATCCAGTAACAGATGCTCGCGCACCCGGAACGCGAGCAGATGTGAGCACATCCATCACGCAGCGCGGAGTGGTGGCTGTCGGCGGTCGCCGGTGCGGTCCAGAATGGGGCTCGACCCGGGCGTCACCTCCGGCGCCCGGAGCGGAGGAGGACCGGATGTCGAACCGCCCGTCGAAGCGCCGTCGCCTCGCGGTGGTCGGGGAGGCGGGGGCGCCGGACCGGCCGAAGCTGCGGATGCGGCCGGCGAGTGAGAAGGAGTTCAAGAAGACGTCCGACGCGCTGGTCGCGGAGTTCGGGACCTGGGTCGCCGAGCACGGGCTCAACGTCGACGTCGACGACGCGCGGCTGCTGCTCGACTGGCGCTTCCAGTACGACGACGGCGTGCTGGACGTGTGGACGGTCGCGTGGGTGCAGGAGTTCCTGCTGTGCTGGTGCCCGCGGAAGCTGTCCGCCACCGCGGAGCTGTGCGCGGACATGCCGGGCAACGTGGCGGCGTTCGTCGAGTTCCTCGCGCAGACGGGCCGGCTGGACCCGGCCTCGGACCGGCCCTCGACGATCCGCTCCTGGTGCGAGCGCAACCAGGCGGAGTTCCTGCGCGAGATGTCCGACCCGGACAACTTCGGCATGGCCAAGAGTCTGTTCGCCGGCGTCGGCGGACTGCAGTCCGGGCCGGAGCTGGACGACGCCGCGATCGCCGACCTCGCGGAGCGCGTGCTGGAGCTCGACGACGACACGGTCGCGGGGATCCTCGGCCGCGTGGAGCGTCGCAACGCGGGCGTGCCCAACACGTTCAACCCGGTCCGGATCCCGGACATCGAGGAGCGACTCGACGACGTGCAGTCCGCGCCGCTGCTGCTCCAGGTGCAGGCGCTGGCCGAGTTCTGCGCCGCGCCCGGAGCCCCGCTGACCGAGAAGGGCCACCTGCGCCTGGCCGACGCCCGCGAGCTGGTCCAGATGCTGGCCACGGGGGACGAGCTCGAGGGCGTCCGGTCCGCGACGGAGCTGGAGTACCTGGACCGGGTCGTGCGGATTGCGGTCACCGCCGGGGCGGTACGGCGGTACCAGAAGAAGCTCGTCGAGGTGAAGAGCTTCGGCGAGCTCGACATCCTGACGGCCCATCAGCGCATCGTCGAGGCCGCGCTGGTGTCGGTGCCGCCGCGGGAGGGAGTCGTCGACTGGCTGCACGACCTGCGGCTGGGGTCGAGCGTCCTGCTGCTGGCCGCTCTCCTGCACACCGGCGAGGACGGGCTCGATGGTGCCGAGCTGATCGACATCCTCGAGCGCTACGTCGCCGAGCGGCTGCCGGACCCGGCCAGACTCGTCGAGGAGATGCTGCCGGTCTGTGTGGACCTGGTCCTGGGCGACTTCGACGAGCTCGGTCTGGTCGAGATCGTCCCGGACGACGAGCCGTGCCCGGACTGCGACGACGAGCACTTCATCGCGGTGCTCACGCCGGCGGGCGTCGCGGCCGCGGTGGAACTGCTGCGGGGTCAGGGGTTCGAGATCCCGGAGCGGCCGGACCCGGCCGGGGCGAGCGCGGCGGAGCTGGTGGCGCTGGCCGGTGTCGGACGCCCGGAGGACTGGATGGCCGACGCGTGTGCGTGGCTTGACGCATCGTCAGATCCGTCGGCGGCGCAGGACCTGCTCACGGCCGTGGTCGACGGTGGGGCGGACCGGCTGACGCTGATGCTCGCGATCGACGCCGTCGACGAGACCGTGCCGGAGGAGCCGGCGGTGGAGGCGATGCGGAGCTTGCTCGACGGCCCCGGGGACGGGTTCGCGCTGCTGTGGCTGCGGGAGCGTGGGGCGGTGGGGCGCTCCGACGTCGCGCCGGAGCGGTGGAGCGGGGCGATGGTCGACATCCTGTCCGTCAGCCTCGACGCCGGCGGCGAGGAGGAGCTGGTGCGCTCGTTCGGTATCGAGTGTGTGCCGGAGCGGAACGAGCTGCTGGACGAGATGTGGCGGCTGGACCATCCGCGGGTGGAGGAGGTTCTCGACGTCCTCGGGGCCCGGCACCCGGACAAGGCCACCGCGAAGCGGGCCCGCCGCGCCGCGGTGAAGCTGCGCACCCGGCTCGGCCAGGAGGCGGCGCGAGTCTGACGCGCGTGTGCGTCGCGCGGGCGATCGGGTAGGGCTCAAGGACACTCGATCGCTGAGGAGGAATCACGATGGCCCGCGTCTCCGCGAGCTCCGACGTCGACCTGGACACCCTGTGGCAGGCGTTTCACGACGCCGTGAACATGACCTCCCGCGAGCTGCGGGACTGGCTCCAGACCCAGAGCGCCTCCGAGGGGTCGGAGGAGTTCGCCGACCAGTCCGGCACCGACCTCGGCCGGGGCGTTCTGGCCGTGCTGGGGAAGCGCAAGACCGACCTCACCGACGACGACCTGGCCGTCATGCGCCGCGTCGTCGACCGGGTCGACTCCCTCCGCGGGGAGTCCGAGGAACCCACCCCCGGCGGCAACGACCGCTGGCGCCGCCGGCTCATGAACATCGGCCACGACCCGCTGAAGCCGACGTAAGGCGTCGTTCGCTCAACGGGCGAAAGTGGCGGTCGCCTCCTCGAACGGGGTGTCCGCGAAGGACCGGCCGAGGTCGACCCGGACGGACCGGGGAACGACCTCCGAGCAGGCGCCGAAGGTGAACGGGAGCCCGTGCTCGCCGGGCCGAGGCCGTCGCGCCCGGTGCATCTTCAACGCGAACTCCGCCGCCTCGCCCTCGCGGTATTCAGCGGTCATCCACACCCGCAGAGGGATGGTGACAAGGCCGTCCGTTTGTCTAGTGTGTGCCCTCGCGGGCGTCGCCGGGGGGTGACGCGGCGAGGTGCTGGGGGGCACATCATGGGCCGACTGCGACGGAATCTTCTCGTCATCAGCTTGATCACCGGTGTGCTATCCGTTCCGGAAGGCGCCGCTCAGGCCGCGGCGCGGCAGAGTGATGACCAGGACGCCATCTCGGCGATCAACTCGGTGGTTGTCGGGGGCAAGGCCGCGATCAACACGCGAACCGGTCAAGGGCGAGAGCTCGGACCCTTGCGCACAGTGCGCAGCCTTGTCGATGCGGCTACTGACGATGTACTGGGCACGGGCACCCTGCGTCTGGACGCTTCTACCGAGGGCCCCGCGGATCTCCGGAGCTGCATCAAGAACGGGGACAACCGGAAGCTGCAGACCTTCGACCACTTCGATCGGTATGCCAGCACGAGACGCGGCAGCATCCACTTCCAGTACCACCCGTATCGCATTACCGCGGCTCGCGAGGTTGAGGGGGCGCCGACAACTCAGTGGGAGGTCTGCTCGGTCGGTGGTGGTCAGTTGGCCGACCACCGCCTGCGCCGCGTGGGCACCGGGATCGCGCTTGCCGATTCCGAGAATTTCCGCCGGATTGGCTATTCCTGGCGCACAGGGTCCACGCCCGAGAACTACACCCTCGGCCTGGGTTTCCAGGTCAAGAAGGGACCCGTCGGGATATCAGCGTCGCTGACGCAGAAGCCGGCGGACAAGCTGCTGGGCTCTCATCGCGGTCCGTGGAACACATTCATGGACACATACGACCGCAATGCAGTCAACGCGTGGTGGCAGGACAACTGCATCGGTCGCTGGTACCGCTGCTGGCCGAAGAGCGGTAGCCACGATTTCCAGGGCGCCATCGCGCACGGTCTGTGGGAGTTCCCGGCCGGAACCGAGCCTTCGGACGTCGCCTTCTACTTTGTTCTCTACGCCGGGGTTTGAGTGAAGGGAACCGGGATGCGTCGCTGGCCGGTCGGCGCCGTGCTGGCGATGCTCGCGGTCATCGTGGTCGGCGGCTGCGGAGATGAGGACTCGCCCTCGGACCGTGCGTCGGCGGCGGTGCCGGGGCTGCACAGTTTCGACCTCTACGTGGCAGCGAGTGCGGACGGGGACGTCCTGTCCGCGGATCTGTACGGGATCACCTTCGATCCGCTGACTGTCCATCGGATCACGACGGACAAGCGGATCTCGAACCTCGCCGCGGACCGGTCGACCGTCGTGGTGGTGGCGGCCGACGAGCAGCTGGACAAACTCGCGCTCGTGACCGAAGGTGGCGAACTTGTTCCGCTGCCAGGAGTTGGCCGTCCGCACGGCTTCTCTCCGGAGGTGCGGCCGAACGGTCGGATCCGGTTCGAGGACGACGGGCCCGACAACGACCGGAGAGTCCTTGGTCGGGTCCTGGAGTACGACCCGCAGACCGAGCGGACGCGGGTGCTGTTCTCCTCGCGCCGGGAGATCAATCTGGCGGGGACGTTGTCGGGTGGGTTTCTCGAACTCGTCCATCGGGACAACGCCGATGACCAGGTCGCGATCGTCGGCGACGGCGCGCGGCGGGTTTTCCGGATCGCGCCCCGTATCGGCGATGCTCTCGTCGGCACCGGTTACGTCGCTGCCCGCGTCTACCGGGTCGACGATCCGACCGCGGAGCCGACGGACACGAGTCTGCTGGACACGATGACGGGGAAGGCTGTCGTGGTCCGCGGCTGGTCCCCGCTCGCGTGGAGCCCGGACGGCACCCGACTGCTGGTGAAGCGTCGGCCGGCGTCCGGAGAGATGGAGACGGAACTCGGTCTCCTCGATGTTCGTCGCCCGAAGGACGTAACGCAGGTCGGCGTGGTCCCGGCCCTGGTGCTGTACAGCGGCGCCTGGGTGAGCGGCGAGGCCCTCTGAACGCCGGGTCAGGACTGGTGGCTGGGGGCGTCGGTGGCGCCGAGCTGACGGCGGACCAGGTCGATCGGGTACGCGAAGCCCCGGGCGCTGTAGGGGGTGCGCTGGAAGTGGTGGTGGAGTTTGTCGAGATCGAGCTGCGCCAGGCCGCCGTCGTTCCGGGCGATCCAGTCGCAACGGTCGGCGAGGTCGGTGAGAGAGCCGAGGACGCTTCGGTCCGCGGTCTTGGCGAGCTGGACCGCCGCGGGGTCGAGCGGGCCGAAGGTGTCGGCGGGGAGGTCCTCGCGCTGAAGCTCGGCGGTGAGGGCGGGGACGACGGCGGCGCCGAGGGGCCGGAGGTCGGCGACGCGGACGTCCGGGAGGAAGAGCGAGAACAGCGTGCCGGCGTGCATGGCGACGAGGCACTTGCGCCCGTCGATCCAGACCAGGTTGACGTACCAGTCCTGGGGTGAGGGTGGGAGCTCGGGCAGGTCGGCCGGGCGGACGCCGATCGCTTTCAGCAGCTTGCCGGTGCAGCGCAGGGTGAGGCCTGGCCCGGCGGGCTCGGGGTCGGGCACGACGCGCAGGGCGGCGGTCTTCCACACGAGGCGGGCGAGCGCGGCGTCGGTCGCGGCGAGGTCGAAGCTCTGCGGGTCGAAGGATCCGCCCCAGTCGGTGTAGAACTCGTGCTCCTCGTGCTCGGGGTCGCGCAGTGCCTCGAGGAAGTTCTCGTACCCCGGGCTGCCTCCGACGTCCTCGGGCGGGCACGCCCGCGCCCCGTCGAGGCAGCGGGGGTAGCGGACGCCCGGCTCGGCGGGGTGGACGCTCTCGACGGTGAGGACGTGCTCCCAGCTGTCCCCGAAGTCGTAGAGGTACTCCAGCTGCGCGCCGGGTCTCGCGAACTGCTGGAGGTGGACGCGGGCTTCGTCGCCGACCTCGCCGACGTCCCAATCGGGTTCGGGGACCGCGTAACGAACGCCGTCGACGTGGAAATCGTGGAGGTGACTGTCCGTCCAGCCCATGGCCGACTGCAGAACCGCGTGCACCTCGGCGAGGGTGGCGGCGGCCGGGATCTCGATGCGTCGCCAGACGGGTGGGTCCACGTCCCGTAGCTGGACCGTCATCCGGACCACCGGGTCCCCGACCTTCATCGTCTGCCGCGCCATGGCCCCAGCCTGCCAGGGCGGCGGGCCGGTCAGAGGGAGCAGTCCAGGTTGTACGGCTTCATGTAGCCGAGGAACGCGTGGTCGTGCTCGGTGGCGACGCGGACCATCTCCCAGGGGTGGCCGTGCGACCCGGCGACGACGGTGCCCGCGTCGAGCTGGCGGACGATGCGGCTGCTCGGGTCCGGGTGCTCGTGGACCGGGGCCGCGTGCGGGATCACCCGGCAGTAGCCGCCGGCCTGGGCCGGGGCCGCGGTCAGCAGCGGCACGCCGGTCAGCAGGGCGGTGGTGGTGGCTGCGACGGCGAGGCGGGTGGTGGTCGTCCGGAGCGCGGTCATGAGGTCCCCCGATCGGTGCGTGGTGTGCGGTGTCGGGATCGAGACTGGGCGGTGGCGCAGGGCGCTGACCAGGGGTGGGACGTCCCGTGGGACGCCGCGGCGTCCCGTGGGACGGCATCTCGCGGGTCGCCCGGCCGGCGTGGCACGCTGGGCCCGCGTGGGACGTGGGGTGAGGTGAGCGATGGACCGGCCGGCGGGTGCGGACGGCTTCGCCGACCTGCTGCAGGAGCTCCGCGTGCGCTCCGGGCGCAGCTACGACGACCTCGCGCGAGCGACCTTCACCAGCCGCTCCACCCTGCACCGCTACTGCACGGGGGCGGGGCTGCCGGTCGACGACGACGTCGTGCTCCGGCTCGGCGAGGCCTGCGGCGCCGATCCCGGCGAGCTCGACGACCTCGTCCGGCGGTGGAAGACCGCCCTCGCCGACCGGGAATCGGGGGCGGTCCGCCCGGCCCCGGCGGCCGTTGAGCCGTCCGCGCCGGACCCCCTGCCGGTCGAGCCCGAGGGAGCGGAGGCGGTGGGGCCCGCCCCGGGCCGCTCGCGGCGTCGGGCGGTGCTGCTCGCGGCCGGACTCGCGGTGGTGGTCCTGGCCGGGGCGGTGGTCGTCACGGTCCGGGGCGGGGACGCGCCGGCGTCGGCGGGGCCGACCGGGGCGACGGGGGAGGACGTGTGCGTGAACCGGTCCGACGTCCGCCGGGCCGACGGCCCGACCGGGGCGTTCGACGCCACCTGGACCGCCGATCAGCTCTGCCCGAACGAGCCCAACGTGCCGGTGTTCCTCACCCCGCTCGCCCGCGAGGACGACCCGGGCGCCCAGGCCGGGACGCTGTACAGCACCGAGAGCTGGTTCGTCTGCTGGACCGCCGGCCGCCTGCACTCCGGCGGGAACCGGATCTGGTACTACACCCAGGGC
The DNA here is from genome assembly GCF_039525035.1 of Sporichthya brevicatena. Lineage (NCBI taxonomy): Bacteria > Bacillati > Actinomycetota > Actinomycetes > Sporichthyales > Sporichthyaceae > Sporichthya > Sporichthya brevicatena. The sequence continues at coordinate 22,659 of NZ_BAAAHE010000032.1, read as the reverse complement.
GACGTCAGCCACCCCGACCACCGCGACCGCCGGGCATGGGGCTTCGTCCCGGCCCGGTACCTCGACACCGTCGTCGACCCGGACCCGGGGACACCCCAGTGCCCGGCGCTTCGGGCGGGTTCCTGACGGGCGTCTGCCGGATGCCGGCCCTGGCCCCGACCTACTCGACCGTGGGCGACTCGACGACGACGTCGCCGGCCGGGAAGTTGGACTTCGCGTAGGTGCCGATGCTCCGCATGCCGACCGCGTTGATCCCAGCGCCGACGCCGGCGCCGACGAACGGGACCGCCCGACCGAGGTTGATCAAGCCTTTGGACCCGAACTTCGTCACCAGCCGGAAACCGACTCGCTGATTGATGGCCGTCAGGGCCTTCCCCGGCAGCTTCTTCAGGGCTGCCATCGATGCCTTGGTCCCGAGCTTCACACCGAACTCGGCCGCGACACCGACGCCGGCGGACCCGAGCAGGGTCAGGAGGATGATGCTGCGCACCTCCTCGGAATGGATGTCGTAGCCCCGCAGGTGCGCCACGGCCGCAGCACACCGGGCGGCCTGGGCGTAGAACGCCGTGATGTCGGCGGGGAGCATCACACCCATCGCGGCGAAGCCGCCGAAGCCGGTGGCGAAGCCCGTCGCCGTCACAGTCCGGGCGTGGGTGCGGATCAGCCGGTCGATCGCGACTTCGACGTCGCGGTGCTGGGCGAGGTGCTCCCGCGCCACGTCCTCCGCGCTCTTAAGAGGACCAAGGCCATCGACGCCCCAGTCGAGAATCTTCTGGACGAGCACCAGCCCGCGCTGACCGTTTGCCGACTCCACTGCTTCGACAGTCACTGATCCCCCGAATCCTCGCGGGGCACAGGACGGCCCCGAGAAGCAGTGTCGGGCACGGCAGCGAACAAACTGCTCGGCTGCTCGGACAATTGGGGATCATCCGAACGGCCACGCTCGGAGGGCGGAGGGCGGAGGAGACTGATGCAGGACGCGAGCGTTTCTGGTCGCGGGCGTCGAGTCGTCCTCGTGGGGTGTGTCAAGACGAAGCTCGATCACGCGGCGCCGGCGGAAGACCTCTATGTCAGCCCCTTGTTCCGACGCCGGCGTGAGTTCGCCGAGTCGACCGGGCGACCCTGGTTCGTCCTCAGTGCGAAGTACGGGCTGCTTGCACCGGGGGAGCTCGTCGCGCCCTACGACCTGGCGATGGCCAGCCAGAGCGCGGGCTACCGGTCCGCATGGGCGGAGTTCGTCACCGAACAACTGATCAACGCTCTCGGCTCCATTCGCGGCGTTCACTTCGAGATGCACGCCGGTGCCGCGTACGTCGGGCCACTCGAGCCGATCCTGCGGGCACGAGGAGCGACCGTGTCCGCGCCCTTGCGTGGTCTGACGCAAGGGCAGCATCTGGCGTGGTACGCGGCGCGCGTTCCTTGCGGGCAGCGATCGGGAACCTCTCGCCGACGTAGGGCGGCGAGTTCCGGCTCCTCGCGTGCATGATCTAGCGTGTCGCCATTGGTCCGATGCGGTCGTGCTGTATAAGCAGCGTTTCTCAAGTCGAGCGTCTCGATGCCGATGGTCGTCTTTGTGGGTGAACTCGAAGTGGCGCGATGGCGTAGGTACGGACATGACCGCATCTATGTGAGTTCCGCCGACAAGAGCCGGGTCGGTTGGGTGGATCTCAAGTCCGGCGAGACGGTCCTCGTGCGACCGATCCTGCGGGGAGACTTCGAGCGCGCGCTGGCGGCGTGGTGCGCGGAGGATCCGTCGCGGCCACAGGTGGTCCCGCAGCTCCTCGATATCGCGGCCGAGGGTTCGATTGAGGCGTCGATTCCCGCGCCGACGGCGCCGGCCGAGGACGAGTACTTCGATCTCGCGCTTAATCCTCCCGGCGTGGCCGCGGCCGAGCAGGCCACACTGCGTGGCGAATCCAACCCGATCCGGCGGTTGCTTGCGCGCGTCCTCGACGCGCCGTCGGAGGGACGCTCGTGGCGCCTCGGGGCGAACGGCGAGCGCCGGGTCGCCGCGGAGCTGTGCCGCCTCGGGCCCGCGTGGCACACCCTGCACTCCGTCCCGATCGGCACGAAGGGCGCCGACATTCGACCACCTGGTGATCGGCCCTGGCGGTGTGTTCACCGTCAACACCAAGCATCACCCGGACGGGCAGATCTGGCTCGCGGGCGACCGCCTGCTGGTGAACGGACGCGCGCGGCCGTACATCCGCAATGCCCGGCACGAGGCCGGCCGAGCCGCGAAACTGCTCGAGGCCGCGGGCGGACGCCCGGTTGCGGTCACTGGGCTGATCGTGTTCGTCGGAACGGACAGCGTCAGCGTTCGCGACGTTCCCTCCGACGTTTGGGTTGTCAGTCAGCGAAAGCTGGTTCCCTTTCTCGCCGCCGGACCGGTGCTGCTCGAGCCCGCCGAAGTAGCCCGAGTGTTCGCGCTGGCGCGTCGTTCTGACACCTGGCAATAGCACGAGCGGCCAGGCCCTCGCGTGGCGGGTTGGGTTCGCCGCGGGTTCGCGGCAAAGTCGGAGCGTGAGTTTGGAGCCGGGCCTTTACGACAGGTTGCTCACCCAGCGCCTCCGTGCGGTCGTCGCCGATCTCCAACAGGGTGGCGTGCACATCGAGGTGGACGCGGTCGCGGACGTCGAGCTCGCGCGCGTCTTGGCACGTCATGTCGGGGACGTCCTCGCAGCGCGGCTGCGGGAGCTGAGTCCGGAGGAGGCCACCGCTCTCGCGAACGAGATTCTGCGCGCGGTCGGGAGGACGGCGGACGAGGCTGTGCCCACGCCGGCGCAGGTGCTGCGGGCGGTGGTCCGCGGCCTGCCCGGCAGCGCGATCCCGTACCCGGAGATCCCGCTGGGCCAGTCCGACCTTCTCGTCAACGGGCGGGACGAGCCGCACCTGGCGCGGGCGATTACCGGGGAGATCCCGTCGGCGGACCGCATTGATGTCCTGCTCGCGTTCATCAAGTGGAGCGGACTGCGGCTGTTCGGCCAGGAACTCAAGGCCGCGATCGACCGCGGCGCCGAGGTGCGGGTCCTCACCACCACCTACCTCGGATCCACCGAGCGCCGTGCGCTGGACTTCCTCGCCGACATCGGCGCGCAAATCGCGGTCAGCTACGAGAGCCGGTCGACCCGACTACACGCCAAAGCCTGGCTGTTCACCCGGAATTCCGGCTATCACACGGCGTATGTGGGGTCTTCGAACCTGTCGATCTCGGCGATGGTGGATGGCCAGGAGTGGAACGTGCGCCTGTCCAGCGTCGAGACACCGCATCTGATCGAGAAGTTCCGGGCCACGATCGATTCGTATTGGGCTGATCGCTTCCACGGGTTCGAGCCGTACGACCCCGCCCGCGACGGCGACCGATTCGACGAGGCGATCCACGCGGCCGGCGGTTCGACCGGGTCGCTGAGCTTCATTGTTCCCTCGATTGAGGTTCGGCCGTATCCGTTCCAGCAGGAAATCCTCGAAGCGCTCGACGTCGAGCGCGAGGTCCACGGGCGCTGGCGCAATTTAGTCGTGGCCGCCACCGGCACCGGAAAGACGGTCATCGCCGCGCTCGACTACCGGCGCCTGCGCGGCACGGAGCGGTTCGGTGCCGACCCCTCCCTGCTGTTCATCGCGCATCGTCGGGAAATCCTGGAGCAAAGTCAGCGGACGTTCGCGACCGTACTCGGCGACGGCGCGTTCGGTGAGCAGTTCTTGGGGGGAGCGCGGCCTCGGCAATGGCGGCACGTGTTCGCGTCCGTGCAGTCGCTGGCGCGGGTTGACCTCAGCCAACTGGAACCGGGCGCATTCGACATCGTGATCGTCGACGAGTTTCACCACAGCGAGGCCGCGACCTACACGCGGCTGCTGCAGCACCTCCAGCCCAAGCTCTTGCTGGGGATGACCGCAACACCCGAGCGTGCCGACGGCAAGGACGTGACCCACTGGTTCGGCGGGCACATTGCGGCCGAGCTTCGCCTGTGGGAGGCGCTGGAACGCGATTTGCTCTGCCCGTTCCACTACTTCGGTGTTCACGACATGACCGACCTCAAGGACATCGATTGGCGGGCTGGACGCTATGACCTAGCGCAGTTGGACTCCGTCATCAGCGGGGACACGGTGCGTGCTCGGATCGCGCTCAATGCCGTAGCGGACAAAGTGCCCGACCCGCGGCGGATGCGAGCGCTGGGCTTCTGCGTGAGTCGCGCTCACGCCCACTTCATGGCGAAGTTCTTCGCCGACTCGGGCATCCCGGCGTTGGCGGTGGACGCCGAGACCCGAGAAGCCGACCGAACCGAAGCGTTGCGACAGTTGCGCGATCGGGAGATCAACGTCGTCTTTGCCGTCGACCTCTTCAATGAGGGCGTCGACATTCCGGCGGTCGACACCGTGCTGATGCTGCGGCCGACGGAGAGCGCGACCGTGTTCCTGCAGCAGCTGGGGCGTGGGCTGCGTCGGGCAGACGGCAAAGATGTGTTGACCGTCATCGACCTCGTCGGGTTCCAGCACCGCAAGTTCCGCTTCGACCTGCGGTACCGCGCGCTGACGGGCGTGAGCCGTGCCGGATTGGCGCACGCTGTCGAGCACGGGTTCCCCTACCTCCCACCCGGGTGCCACATCGAGCTCGACCGGCAGGCGCAGGAGGCCATCCTGCAGAACTTGCGGGACCAACTACGGCCGAATGTGTCCGGGCTGGCACGGGAGGTCGCCTCCTACGGCGACGTGTCGTTGCGGGAGTACCTCGAGGAGTCCGGGCGGGAGCTCGTGGACCTCTATAGCGGGGCAGGGAACCGAAGCTGGACGGCGCTGCGCCGGCGGGCGGGGTTGCCGACTCCGCCCGCGGGTCCGGCGGAGGAAGCGCTGCTGCGTCGGCTGTCTGCGCTGTTGTGCGTGGACGACAAGGAGCGGATCCAGAGCTACCGGACGTTGCTGCGCGGTGCGCGGTCTGCGGGGGCCGCTGCCTCCGAACGGGAGCTGCGCCTGGCGCGCATGCTGTTCTTCACGTTCTGGCCCGTTGGCGGTGGGTTCCCGAGTTACGACGCGGCGTTCGCCCAACTTCGCGCCGAGAACCCGGCGGTGTGTGCGGAGGCGTTGGAGCTGCTCGACTTGGCCGAGGAGCGGATCGCGCATGTGCCATTGCACTTGGTGGAGCCGGCGCTCGCGGATGTCCCGTTGCAGATGCATGCCCGATACACGCGGGAGGAAATGCTCGCCGGGGTGGGTCAGGTGCGAATTGACGGCCCGAAGCCACACGTCGACCGGTCCGGGGTGCGGTGGGTCGAGGCGATTAGGTCCGATGTCCTTAATATCACGGTGCGAAAGAACGAAGCGGAGTATTCACCGACGACGATGTACCGGGACTACGCGATGTCCCCGTCCCTGTTCCACTGGGAGTCCCAGTCCACCACGAGCGCCGACTCGCCGACCGGACGGCGCTACGTGCACCACCAGGAGCAGGGATCGTCAGTGCTGCTGTTCGTCCGCGAGACGAAGACCAACGAGACGGGTAGCACCCCCTACCTGTTCCTCGGCCCTGCCACCTACGTCAGCAGCGAGGGCTCCCGGCCGATCTCCATCGTCTGGCGGTTGAGGCACGACATGCCAGCGGACTTCTACCAGGGGGTGCGGCTGCTCTCGGCTTGACCCCGCGGCCGTGAGGGGTCGGGATCCACGGTGCCCGGCGGTCGACCGAATCGGGCAGGTCTAGATCTTTACGACGGTGCGGATCGAAACACGGATGCGCCGCGTCGAAGGTCCGGATCCACCTGCAGCACCGGACGGAGGAGAGCGGATTGTCGGACTCAGGCCGAACGTCGATCGGCTCGACCGCCCCGGACAATCCGGAACTGCTTCCCCTGACCGTGCTGCACGCGGTGCGGGTGGTCCTGCGTGGCGCGGAGATGCCGATGCCGGCTCTCCTCGAAGCTCTGGCCGCGAAGGGCTGGCGAGACGTTGAGGCCGAGCAGCTGGTCGCCCTGCTGGACCGGCACGGCGGCGAGTTCGTCCACGACGGGGGCCGGTGGTCGCTGCGCCAGACCGCAGTGCCCCGCGCCCGCGCCGCCACCTCGCCGCCGAACCCGCCCACAGAGCCGGCGGTGAAGCCCGCCACCCCCGCCGTCGCCACCACGGTCGCAGCCCCACCGGTGCCACGGCCGGTGCGGCCCGCGCTCCTGAAGCTCCCGGAACCCCCGGGCCCGGTTCCCGCGCCGACGGCGGCACCGACGGCGGCACCGACGGCTGCGGCGCGGTGGAGGGAGATTGCCGGCGAGATGTCCAGCGCCCTGCGCGAGGAACTCGCGGCGGCACAACGGCTGCGGACCACCACCGACGTCGAGCTGGCCAACGGCCGGGTAATCGGGCGCACGCCGAACCGCCTCGTGATGCGTTTCGACTTGCGCGGCGACGTGCGGGTCACGGACTCCATGCCCGTCCAGGTCCGCCTGCGGGAGCAGTGGTTCACGGCGGACGTCGTGACCGCCGAAAGCGCCACGGTTACCCTGTCCCTCCCGCCGGACGCCCCCGCGCTTCCGGAGGGGGTGCTGCGCCACGACGCGACCTATCTGCTCACCCTGCAGAAGGAGCGCCTGGCCGAGCTTCGCCAGGGCGCCCAGCATTTTCATGTGGAGGCCGCGCTCGCCGTCGTCGACCCGGACGTCGCGCCGGCTGAGCAGCCCCCCGAGGTCGCTGGGCTCCGCGCAGACGTGGGTGCGCTCAACACTGCGCAGCAGCGGGCCGTGGCGAACAGCGTCCGCCCCGGCGTGAGCTGGATCTGGGGCCCGCCCGGCACCGGCAAAACCACGACCGTGGCAGCGCTCGTAGAGATCCTGCGCGCCCAGCGCCGTCGCGTGCTCGTCGTGTCAAACACCAACGCCGCGGTGGACGCCGTGCTCGGCGGCTGGTTGCGGACACGGCGACAGGGCACGCCGCCCCGGGAGGCGGAGGTGGTCCGCATCGGGGCGCCCTCGCAACCCGAGATCGAAGGCCAGACTCCGCCGATCACCCTCGACGAACTGCTCGCCCGTCGGGGCGAACCGATCGCCCGGGAACTCGCCAACGCACGTCAGCAGATTAGGGACCTTCGCCGCGAGCGGGCCGAGCACCGCAAGGCGATCGCGAAGGCCGCCGCCGAGCAGCGGCGTGCGAAGGAGCTGGAGGCGTCCACGCGCCTCCTGCACCGTGACGTTGCGCAGGCACGCGACGTCTTCCAGGTCGCCGGGCGCGCCGTCGACGGGGCCGCGGCGGCCCTCGAACGCGCGCGCCGCCGCGGGGAGGCGTCGGCGATCCGTGCCGCGGAGGATGTGCTCGCCCTCCGGCGCCAGGCGCACGCGGAGGCCGAGGACCGGCTGGCGCGTGCGGAGACGACCTTGCGGTCCGCGCTCGCCGGGCGCACGTTCGTCGGTGAGTCGCCGGCGCAGCTGACGGCCCGACAGGCGCGGATTGACGACATCGAAGCCGCACTGGGGGAGTGGCAGGCGCTCGTGGAGGAGCTGGACGCCCAGCTCGACGACGTGCGTCGCGCCATCGTGCGCGAGGCCCGCGTGGTCTTCGCGACCGTCCACCGCTGCTACCTGCAGGACCTGCGGGCTGAGCGGTTCGACGTCGTCGTCATCGACGAGGCTTCGATGGTCTCGCTCCCGCTTGCCGGCCTTGCCGCCGGACTCGGGGACGGGCACACGGTGCTCGCCGGGGACTTCCGTCAGCTTGGCCCCATCGCCCAGGCGGACTCGGAGACCGTGGTGCGCTGGCTCCAGCGCAGCCCGTTCGAGGCTGCGGGCTTCGCCGAGCGGCTCGCCGACGGCGCCGACATGCCCCGGCTGGTGATGCTCGACGAGCAGCACCGCATGCGCCCGGAGATTGCGGAGGTCGTCAGCCACGCGTTCTACGGCGGTGCGCTGCGCACCGCGCCGACGGTGCTCGCCCGACCGCGGCCGGCCGAGCTGGCGGACGTGCTGGGCGAGATTGCGATCACGGTCGTGGACACCTCGGCCCTGCGAGCGTGGGTGGGCCGCGAGGGAGGGCTGCGGTCCCGGTACAACCTCATGCACGCGCAGGTGGCGGCGGCCATGTGCGCAGAGGTTCCGGACTCGCTCACGCTCGGCCTGATCGCGCCGTATGCGCCCCAGGCGCGGATCCTCGGCGACGCCGTCGGGGGCGAGCACCGGGCGGACGCCGCGACCGTGCACCGGTTCCAGGGCGGTGAGCGGGCGGTCATCGTCTACGACACGACCGAAGGCCAAGGCGTCTCGGTCCACCGTCGGTGGCTACGCGAGGCGGCGCTCGACACCGAAGGTGCGCGTCTGCTCAACGTCGCGATCTCACGGGCACAGGAAGGGCTGGTCGTCCTCGTCGACCTGCCGCGCGTGCGCGCCGCCCTGGTGCCGGGGACGGCCGGCCAGGAGGCGTTCGAGGCGCTGCTGCGCCGCGGCCGCATTGTGTCGGCACTGGACGTGTTGGACCGGCCGGGATCGCCGGCCCGGCCGCTGACCGGGCTCGACGCCCACGACGCGGTGCTGGAAGCGATCGAGGCGGCGCAGCAGCGGGTGCGGCTGTGGATGTCCGGGTACGGGAGCGGGCATGGTTTCGCGGGCGCGATCGACCTCCTCGCCGAGGCCGCGGGCCGCCTTGACGTCACGGTGTGGATGCCGCCGCCGGGCGATGCCCGCCAGCTGGCGGCGGTCCGGCGACTGCGTGAGGGCGGGGCGACGGTGCGGACGGTCCGCTCCTCCGCCCGGGAAAACCTGCTCGTTGCCGACGACCTGCTGATCGTCGGCGCCGATCCGTTGCTCGTACGCACCACGGCCCAGTCGGCGGTCCGGACGGGCGACCCGCGCCTGGCGGACGCGGCCCTGCGCGTTGTGGCCCGCCGCCGGGTGAACTCGGCTCCGGGTGAGGGGGACGAGCCGGAGTCCTGCCCCACCTGCCGCGAGCCGCTGACCCGCGTCGAGCGGTGGCTGGTCAGGGTCCGCGACTACCGCGTCTGGACGCAGTGCCTCAGCTGTGACGCCGCCCGCGGCCCCATCGCGCGCGAACGGGCTGTCGCCGTCCCCGCCGCGAACGAGTCCGGGGTGGTGGGCCGGAACGCCGCGTTGATCTGTCCCGCGTGCGGTGCCGTCCCCACGATCACAGGTCGCTGTGCTTGCAGCTGAGACCCGTTCCGGGGCTCCGCCCGGTCCTACGCGTTGGTGAGGTTGAGCTTCCCGGCCGGTGGGAGTGTCTCGTCCGTCCTTCGGCGCGGGAGGCTGGAAGACGCACGCTGCCAAGCAGGTCCCGGATATCGACGTTGGCGCCGTCCGCATCGGCGCAGTGGCGGAGGGTTGGGGGCGGCGGAAGCGTCGCGTGACTGGCCTACCCGTCGCCAGCTACCGCGTCGGCGATGTCCGTCACCTGCGCGAGCAGCTCCGGGACCGGGCGCGCCAGGTCCAGCGCGTGGCGACGGATGGTGACCGAGACATTCCGGACGACCACGTCGTCCGGTGCCGAGCCGCCCTCCGCATACACGAGGTGCCCGACGGGGACGTTCAACGCCGTGCAGTACGCGAGCAGCTGGTACACGTCCGCGTAGGGATATCCGGAGGGGCTCTCGCTCTTGTACTTCGCGTCCACCACGGCCTGCGGGCGGCCGTCCGGCCCGTAGCGGACCAGGTCAGGTTGCACTGCGATGCGTCGGGCGACGTCGAGCGGGTGAGCCACGTCCTGCGGCACGCACCGGCCGCCGTGGCGGGCCAGTGCCTCGGTGAGGGCGACGGTCACGAAGTCCTCGAACACCGCGTTCATGTTGACCAGGAATCCGCTTGCGTGCACGCCGCGGTCGCGCACGTCGACCGAGCGTGCCCGCAGCACCATGCGGGCCAGCGTGAGCGCGGGCAGGTAGCGGGCGTTCAGCCGCGACGGCGGCGTGGGTGGCAACGGCTGGCCCGGGACGAGCCGGCTGACCTCGGCCAGGTGCCCCACCAACGTCCGCAGTCGCCGCACCGCGGGCGCCGGCAGCCGTGGCACCCGGATGAGCCGCTCGGCCGCGGTGCGCAGCAGCCGGTTCTCCGCGATGTCGGCGTCGTACTCGTCGTAGCGGACCTCCAGCGGGACTGCCAGGCCGGCCCGGCGCCGCAGCTGGTCGGCCTCCCGCAGCCGTCCGCGCATGACGAGCTGCGCGGATTCCTCGACGCGGTAGCCCTGCAGCAGGCCGCGCTCGAGCGCCTTCTCGGCCTGCCGGACGAACACCTGCGCCATCGCCGGCCACAGGTCGGGCTGGTGTTCCAGCCCGACCGGGTCGTCCCGCCAGATCCGCGGGTCCTGGGCGTAGCCGAGCAGGAACATCAGTCGGGCCACGGAGATCCGGGGCCGGATGCGGACCTCGACACCGGCGACGTGCAGCACGCCGACGTAGGAACTGGCCGTGACCGTCCACGTGCCCGGTGCCCAGCCCGGGGTCAGGGTGACCGCCTTGGTCTCGGTCAACGCCCGGGCCTGCGCGGCGTCGATCCCGGTGGCCTCCGCCGACGACCAGGCGCTGAGGCAGACCGTCGTCACGCCGACGGGTCCGTCCGGTGGGCACCGCCCATCCGTTCCCGGAGCGCGTCGAGCCCGAACTCGGCGTCGATGTCGCGGCCCTCGCCGAAGTAGTGCTCGGCCAGCAACGGCAGGATCCCGGTGCGCCAGATGCGTTCCAGCCCGCCGGGCAGGCCGACCCGGGGGGTCATCAGATACGACGGGCCGACGGCGAAATCAGGGTCGCCGATCGCGTCGTTCAGGGCGTTCAGCAGCGCCGCAGGTTCGGGGGGCAACCGGTGACGGGTGAGCCACTTCGTGAGCACGCCGTCGACCGGGGCCTCGGTGGGGAAGAGCCCCTGGAAGTAGAAGCGGCGCCGCATCGCCGCGTCGACCAACGCGATCGAGCGGTCGGCGGTGTTCATCGTGCCGATCAGGTAGAGGTTCTTCGGCAGCGCGAAGGACTCGTCGGAGTACTGCAACGACACCGACGTGTTGCGGTACTCCAGCAGGAAGTACAGCTCGCCGAACACCTTGGCGAGGTTGGCACGGTTGATCTCGTCGATGATCAGCACGAACGGGACCGTCGGGTTCGCCGCGGCCCGCGCGGCCATGCGTCGCAGCGGGCCGGGGACCAGCTCGAAGGCGACCCCGCCGGAACCGTCGGGGTCCAGCCGCGGCCGCAGGCCCTCGAAGAAGTCCTCGTAGGCGTAGGACGGGTGGAACTGGACGAGGTCGTACTCGCCGCCGGCCGCCTCGACCAACGCCTTGCACAGTTGCTGCGCCAGGTAGGTCTTGCCGGTGCCCGGCGGTCCGTAGAGCACGATCTGACGCTTCTCGTTGAGCAGCTCGACGGTCTCGGTCAGCCAGTCCAGGGGGAGCAGCAGCTGCTCGGCGAGCTCCTCGTCGGGTGTCGGGACCACCGCGTCGATACGGAGAAGTTCCGACGTCGCGTCGACCTCCACGCCGCCGAGTCGGGCGAACTCCGCGAAGTGGTCCGTCAGGTCCGAGAGCGTCATCTGGCCGCGCAGCGAGTCGGCCGCGTCGGGCGGCAGGTCGGACACGAGGAAGGGGTTAGCGGCGTTGCGCCACCTCACCGGGCGGCGCCGCGGCGTCAGCGGGTCCCCGGTGTACAGGGGGTCGCCGGTGATCTCGCCGACGTACACGTTCGGTCGGGCGAGGGTGGCCACGAGGTCGCCTGGTCGCATGACGTTGTGGAAGCGGTCGAGCACCCCGGTGGCGAGGCCACGGCTGACCGGACTGTCGTCGGGGGTGCTCTCCTTCACCAGGGCGGCGATCCCGGCCCGGGTGGTCCCCGGCGGGATCTCGGGGACGTCACGCCAGCCGATGGAGCAGAAGCCCTCGGCGAACCACTGCGGGAGCACGCTGACCCCGTCCACGTTGGCGCCGCGAATCAGCCATGCGCGGCGCTGCCGAGTCCGGTCAGCGGCCTCCAGACGCACGGCCTCGGCGTCCGCCGCCTCCTCGGCGGCGTCGTACGTCGCGGGCACGTGGTTCTGCTGCCATTTTTTGTAACCGACCCGCGAGGCGGCCTCGAAAGCATCCGGGTCGGTGTAGGTGGCGTACGCCCCGCGTCCGCTGTCGGTGAGCCGCCACACGCCCTTGTGCTTGACGAGCCAGCCGGCCTTGACGGAGCTGATGGTCGCGAAGCGTTGCATCTTCGGGTAGCGGCGAGCACCCGGGCTGCTGGGGTAGTCGGCATTCTCGAACGCGGTCGGCGGACACAGCGCCTCGGCGCGTGCACAAGCCTCCTTGGCGTCGAGTCCGTCGGGATGGTCGAGCAGAGCGGCGAAGATCGCGCGCTGAATCTCGCCTAAGCGGCGCCGCGTCACTTCGGCCAAGGCTGACCTCCCTGAGCTGGACAGTGCTCGCGATCTTCCCACTGGCCAGGCGCTGCTGGCCCGCGGCGGGTCGCCGATTCGCCGCACTGGGCGGGCCAGCTCGACCCGGGGATCGAGATTCCCTAAGTTGATCGGCGGGGCTTCCACGGACACGCCGAGCCCTGGACAGGACCACGTAAGGGGGGCCGTGACCTTGACAGTGCAGGACGAGTTCCGTGCCGCCCCTGGCTCCATCGTCCAGGTCCGCGACGAGGAGTGGCTGGTCACCGAGGTCGTCCGCGACGGTGACGGGTGGGTGGTGCACTGCCAGGGCCTCACCGAGCTGGTCCGGGACACCAGCGCGATCTTCGCCACCGTGCTCGACGAGGTCGTGGTCCTCGACCCGGCCGACGCCACCGTGGTCGCCGACACCTCCCCGAGCTACACCCGCTCCCGGCTGTGGCTGGAGGCGATGCTCCGCAAGTCGCCGGTCCCGCTGACCGACCCTGAGCTGTCCGTCGCCACCCGCGGCCTGTCAGACGCGCTCGGTTACCAGCAGGAGGCCGTCCGCAAGGCCCTCGACCCGTCCAACCTGCGCCCCCGCATCCTGCTCGCCGACGCCGTCGGCCTGGGCAAGACGATCGAGATCGGCATGATCCTCGCCGAGCTGGTCCGCCGCGGCCGCGGTGAACGCATCCTCGTCGTCACCCCACGGCACGTCCTCGAGCAGATGCAGGGCGAGCTGTGGAACCGGTTCGCGCTGCCGTTCGTGCGCCTGGACTCCACCGGCATCCAACGGATCCGTCAGAAGCTCCCCGCGAACCGCAACCCGTTCACCTACTACAAGCGCGTCATCATCTCCATCGACACCCTCAAGGCCGACCGCTACCTCGCCCACCTGCAGAAGCAGCGCTGGGACGCCGTGGTCATCGACGAGTCCCACAACGTCACCAACGCCGCCGCGCAGAACAACCGCCTGGCGCGCCTGCTGGCCGCCCGCACCGACGCCCTCATCCTCGCCTCGGCGACCCCGCACAACGGCAAGAAGGAGTCCTTCGCCGAACTCGTCCGCATGCTCGACCCCAGCGCCGTCCGGCCCGACGGCGAACTCGTCGAGAGCGAGGTCCAACGCCTCGTCATCCGCCGCCACCGCCACTCGCCCGAGGTCGCGCAGGTCGTCGGCAGCGACTGGGCCGAGCGCCTCGAACCCCGCAACATCCTCGTCGACGCCTCACCCGCCGAGAACGCCGTCGCCGAGGAACTCGAACAGGTGTGGCTGCACCCCGAGTCGGGCCGCTCGCCCTACTCCGGCAGCAACGCCGCCCTGTTCCCGTGGACACTCGCCAAGGCCTTCCTGTCCTCACCGGCGGCGTTGCGGGAGACCATCAAGGAACGCACCCGCCGCCTGGCCAAAGACCCCGACCCGGCGGCCGAACGCGAGATCGCCGCCCTCGCAAACCTTGACGCCCTTGCGGCGAAGGCCGACGGCTCCTCGGCGAAGTACGACCGACTCGTGCAATACCTACGGGAGATCGGCGTCGGCCCGGGGGAGAGCATGCGCGCGGTCGTTTTCGCCGAGCGCGTGCCCACGCTCAAGTGGCTGACCGCCGCCCTGCGCAAGGACCTCAAACTCGGCGCCGAGTCGGTCGTGCTGATGCACGGCGGCCTCACCGACGACGAGCAGCAGCGCATCGTCGACTCCTTCAAGCAGTCCTCGTCCGCCATCCGCGTCCTCGTCACCGGCGACGTCGCCTCGGAGGGCGTGAACCTGCACAGCCAGTGCCACCACCTGATCCACTTCGACATCCCGTGGTCGCTCATCCGCATCGAGCAGCGCAACGGCCGCATCGACCGCTACGGGCAGAAGCACCGCCCCCAGATCACCACCCTGCTGCTGCACCCGACCACCGAACGGTTCGCCGGCGACATCCGCGTGCTGACCAAACTCGTCGACAAGGAACACGAGGCCCACACCGCGCTCGGCGACGTCGCCTCCCTCATGGGCAAGTACGACGTCGACGCCGAGGAGGACGTCATCCGCAAGGTCCTCGCCGGGCAGGCGAAGCTCGACGACGAGATCGCCCCGGTCGAGACCGTCGCCGCGCAACCCACCGTCGCCGGGATCATGGCCCGCCTCAAGTCGGCCGCGGCCGCCGCCCCGGCCGCGCCCCCACCGACCGCGCCCATCGGCATCTTCCCCACCGAGCTCGACTTCCTCCGCACCGCCCTGCACGCCTTCATGCCCACCCCGGCCGCCACCGGCGAGAACGGCGTCGGCTGGCAGGAACACACCGGCCACGCCGTCGCGCAGTTCGCGCCGCCCGCCGACCTGCGTCAGCGCCTCGAGGTCCTCCCGCAGACCTACCTGGCCGAGCGTCGCGTGATGACCGAACTGAAACTCGCCACCAGCGTCCAACGCGGGCGCACCTCCCTCGCCGAGGCGCTCGCCGACGACAGCCCCTCGTCCTGGCCGGAGGCGCACTACCTCGCGCCCCTGCACCCCGTCCTGGAATGGGCCGCGGACCGGGCCCTGGCCCACCTCAACCGCAACGAGGTCTTCGCCGTCCGCAGCGACACCGACGACATCGTGGTCCTGCTGCAGGGCATGCTCACCAACGCCCGCGGCCACGTCGTCGCCGCGAACGCCCTGCTCGCCAGGTTCCCCAACCCCGAGAACCTCGACTTCGTCCTCGTCGAGCCGCACGCCCGCGCGGTCGACGGGCTCGCGGCCGCCGGATTCACCGGCGCCCCGGTCAACGCCGCCGACCTCACCGACGTGCACGTCCTCACCCGCTTCATCGCCCCCGCGGTTCGCGACGCGGACAAGCACCTGGAGACCTTGGTCGTCGAGGCGGACCGGGCCACCCGCGAACGCGTGCAGCAGTGGATCGACCGCACCGCCGGGTGGGAGGACGACGCCGCCGGCCTGACGCAACGTCAGGAGCTCAAGGAACGACGACGAGCCGTCGCCGACGAACGGCAGCTCGCCACCGCGATGCTGCCGGAGCGGCGGCTCGTGCGGCCGCTGCTCGTCGTCGTGCCGAAGGGCCTCGACCTCGACACGTTGACCGCCCGGGCGGGGCAGGACGGGGGAGCCTGATGGCGGGCAGCGACGCGATCCTCGTCGGCAACGACTGGATCTCCGAGCACTACTTCACCACCGAGTCGACGACGCAGTCCTTCCGCGCGAAGGTCGCCGCCCGACGCAAGGCGTGGGACGAGGCCAAGGAAGCAGGGGACACCCTCGGCGGGACGGTCCGGTCCCGGTTCGTCGAGCACCGGGGCTGGCTGTTGGACACGCTGGCCGGGCTCGCGAGCGCGGCGAGTGACGACGACCCGGTGCTGCTCGGCGCAGACGGGGCGCTGCCGGAGCTGTATGCCCGGATCGCCGAGGTCCTCGGCTACACCGGCCCCGCCGCGGTCGGTCTGAAGACCGAGGCGGTGGGCCCGGTGACCTGGGTCAGCGCACCCGGCATGACCGAGGGTGCGCCGCTGGTGCTGCTGCACGCGCGGGCCGTGACGGCGGTCGAGGCGCTGCTCGTCAAGGACGCCCCCACCCTCGCCACCCCCCACGTCCTCGACGACGGCACGGAGCTGACCTCCGCCGCCCGCGCGCTGTCCGCGCTGTTCGTCGCCGACGACGCCCCCGACTACGCCCTGGTGTTCGCCGGGCGGATCCTGCTCGTGGCCGAACGTGCCCGCTGGGCCGAGGGCCGCTGGCTCGCCGTCGACCTGCAGCTGGTCTGCGAACGCAACGAGGACAAGAAGGGCGGCGAGGTCGACCGCGCCCTGGCCTGCGTCGGTGCGGAGGCGCTCGCCCCCGACGCCGACGGGGCCATCTGGTGGACCGGGGTGCTGGAGGACTCGGTCAAGCACACCGTCGGGGTCTCGGCGGACCTGCGCGAGGGTGTGCGCCTGTCCATCGAGATCATCGCCAACGAGGTGCTGCGTCGGCGTGCCGCCGCCGGGCTGGATCCGTTGCCGGCCAGTGAGGCGCAGCCGTTGGCGAAGCAGTCGCTGCGGTTCCTCTACCGGATTCTCTTCCTCCTCTACGCCGAGGCGTCCCCGCAGTTCGGGGTACTGCCGGTGGGCTCGGTGGAGTACGAGCGCGGTTACAGCCTCGACCGGCTGCGTGACCTGACCCTGGTCGAGCTCGCCGATGAGCGTTCCCGGACCGGCACGCACCTGTATGACTCCCTGCACACCCTGTTCCGGCTGGTGGACCGCAGCACCGACGCCGCAGCCGCCGACGGGCAGGCGCCGGAGGGTCTGGAGTTCCGCAGCCTGCGCGCCGACCTGTTCAAGCCCGACGCCATCGCCCACATTGGCGCGGTCAAGCTCGGCAACGCCGCCCTGCAGCAGGTGCTGCGCCACCTGCTGCTGTCGAAGGAGGCGCGGGGCAAGGACCGGGGGTTCATCTCGTATGCCGAACTCGGCATCAACCAGCTCGGCGCGGTCTACGAGGGCCTCATGTCCTACACCGGGTTCTTCGCCACCGAGGACCTCTACGAGGTCGCCAAGGGCGGCGACTCGTCCAAGGGTTCGTGGGTCGTGCCGACCCACCGTGCCGAGGGGATCGACGAGGCCGACTTCGTGCGGGCCCGCAACCCGCAGACCGGTGAACTCGCGCCGGTGATCCACCGCGCCGGGACGTTCGTCTACCGCCTCGCCGGGCGCGAACGCCAACAGTCAGCCTCCTACTACACCCCCGAGGTCCTGACCCGGTTCGTCGTCTCCCAGGCCCTCGACGAACTGCTCGGCGACGCCGAGGAGAGCACCGTCCCGGCCGCGGACATCCTCGGCCTCACCGTGTGCGAACCGGCCCTGGGTTCCGGGGCGTTCGCGATCGAGGCCGTCCGCCAGCTCGCCGCCCGCTACCTGAAGCAGAGTCAGAAAGAGCTGGGGCGGCGGATCGACCCCGACGACTACCCGCGTGAACTCCAGCAGGTCAAGGCCGCCATCGCGCTGCACCAGGTCTACGGGGTGGACCTAAACGCCACCGCGGTCGAGCTCGCCGAGATCTCGCTGTGGCTCGACACCATGGTTGAAGGCCTCGACGCCCCCTGGTTCGGGCTGCACCTGCGCCGCGGCAACTCACTCATCGGGGCCCGCCGCGCGGTCTTCACCCGCGACGCCGTGGCCAAGAAGACCTGGTACTCCGACCAACCCACCGACGCGCCCCTGGCCGCGGCCCCCGGACTCGCCGCCGCTGCCACCGCGCGGCTCGACGCCATCGACCCTTCCGAGCTCGACCCCGCAGTGGACGGACGAGTGTTCCACTTCCTGCTGCCCGCAGCCGGGTGGGGCTCGGCCTGCGACGCCAAGGAGGCCAAGGACCTCGCCCTCGAGGCACTGGCGCGGCTCAAGGAATGGCGCCGCTCCATCGGGACCAAGCCCACCGCCAAACAGGCCGAGGCCCTGGTCGACCTGACCCGCCGCGCCGAGACGCTGTGGCGCCACGCGCTGCGCCGCCTCGCCGTCGCCGAGACCGAGATCCGCCGCGCCATCCCCGTCTGGGGCACCGATCCCGACGACCTCGCCGCGGCCGCCCCCGGAGCCGTGCAACGAGAAGAGATCGAAGAGGCGCTCGCCGATGCTGATGGCGCCTACCGCCGACTGCGCCGTGTCATGGACGCCTGGTGCGCCCTGTGGTTCTGGCCGCTGACCGACGCCCTCACGCTCGACACCGCAACCGGCGAACGGATCCAGCCGCCGAGCCTCGAGTCCTGGATCGACGCGCTGACCAAACTGATGGGCCACCACGCCGGCGGGCGAAAGACACCTGCCCCCGGGCAACTCGGCCTGGACTCCGCGGGCACCTGGGAGGCCCTCGCCGACGCCGAGGCTGCCGACCTCGCCTTCGCCGGCGCTGCCCCCGTCACCGACGTCCTCGCCGCCCACCCGTGGCTGGTCGTGTGCGAACGAATCGCCGCGCAACAGGGCTTCTTCCACTGGGAACTCGACTTCGCCCCCGTCTTCGCGCGCGGCGGCTTCGATCTCCAACTCGGCAATCCACCCTGGGTACGACCCAACGTCGAGGTCGACGCTCTGCTCGCCGAGGGCGATCCCTGGTGGGCGCTGGCGGTCAAACCGTCGGAATCCCTACGTGCAACGAAACGCGAGGTCACTCTCGGGCTGTCGGGCGTCCGCGACTTCGTCCTCGACGGCGTCACCGACACAGTCACCCTCGCCGCCGCGATCAGCGACTCGCAGCACTACCCGCACCTCGCAGGTCTACGCCCTGACCTGTACCGGTGCTTCATGGAACGCACCTGGCAGCACGCGTCCGGCCGCGGCGCCGTCGGGCTGATCCACCCCGAGACCCACTTCACCGACGAGAAGGCCGGGGTGCTCCGGGCGGCGACGTACGAGCGACTCCGCAGGCATTGGCAGTTCGTCAACGAGCTCGCTTTGTTCGACATCCACAACCTGGTCATCTATGGCGTCCACGTGTATGGAGCGGCGCGGGCCCCAGAGTTCCTTTCGGCGGCTGCTCTGTACCACCCGGACACCGTTGAGCGTTCTCTCTCGCAGGACGGGTCTGGTCCCGAACCCGGGTTGAAGGACGACGAGGGGAAGTGGGACCTGCGTCCGCACGCCGGGCGCATCACCCGCGTCACCGTGGAGACCCTGCAGACCTGGCACGACGCCCTCGAATCGTCCGACGTGCCCCTGCTGCACACCCGCATGGTGTACGCGGTGAACCGCTCCACCGCTTCCGTGCTCGACAAACTCGCCAAGGCACCGCGCGTCGGAGAACTGGGCCTGTCGTTCTGCCGAGGTTGGAACGAAACCACCGACCGGAAGAACGGTTACTTCGAGCTCTCGTGGGGCGCGCCGAGCTCGTGGGACGACGTGATCCTGCAGGGCCCGCACCTGTTCGTGGCCACGCCGCTGTACAAGACCCCGAACAAGACCATGTCGAACAACAAGGACTGGACCCCCACCGACTTCGAGGCCCTGCCCCCCGACGCCATCCCCGTCACCGCCTACAAGCCCGTGGGCGACCGGTACCGCTACGACTGCGGCTACACCGACTGGGGCGACAAGGACCACCCCATCCCCGCCCGCGACCACTACCGCTTGACGTGGCGCGCGATGGCTGCAAACACGGGAGAGCGAACGCTGATTGCGGCGATTACTCCACCGGGCGCGGCTCACGTACACACTGTTTCATCAGCGGGTTCGCCCAATCTGACGCCGCATCAACTACTAGCTGCCGCTGCCGGAGCTTCCTCGTTGCTGGCAGACCTCTCGGTGCGAACGACACCGAAGAGCGCCATCTCGATGGGCGTAATCGCACGGCTCCCCGACGTCTCCAATCACCCACTCAGTATCGAGCTCGTCGTCCGATCTGCACGCCTGAACTGCGTTACCGACGCGTACGCCGACCTCTGGTCCGAAGCGTTCGACGGCTCGTTCCGCTCCGTCCGCTGGACCCGCACCGACGACCTGAACCTCGGCCCCGAGCTCGGCGCCGTTGGCCCCGTGTGGGACCGGAACTCCCCGCTGAGGGTGGCCGCGCAGCGCCGCCAGGCGCTCGTCGAGATCGACGCCCTCGTCGCGCTCATGCTCGGCCTGACCGCCGACGAGCTGTGCACGATCTACCGGACGCAGTTCGCCGTCCTCTACGGCTACGACCGCAACAGCTACGTCTACGACGTCAACGGCCGCCTCGTCCCGAACGAGGTCCTCAAGGCCTGGCGCACCAAGGGCGACCGGATCACCCTCGAGGAGCGCACCGCCACCCACCCCGCCGGCACGACCTACGTTTACGACCCGCCCTTCCGCACCCTGGACCGCGAGGCCGACATGCGAACCGCCTACGCCCACTTCGTGGGACTTCAGTCGGAGCGCACTTGAAGGTGCAGAGCAACGCTGGCTGGAGGGCACGCGGCGCGGGGCCTGTCCGTTCATGGGGGTCCCGGCGTGGAGTGGCCCGACGAATGAGCGACACCTCGGTTGGAGTCGGACCCGCGCCGCATCGGCCCGGCCGCTGGACTGTCAGATGACCAAGCGCCGCGCGGCCCACGCTCCGAGTATTTGTTGACGGAACGGACGTGACCTGTGCCGACCACAGCTCGGCACCAGCCGAAGGAGCCCCTCCTAATCAACTCCACGAATCCCCACCCGGTGCGGCGGATGGGCAAGGACCAGTCACAGCGAATCGGCTCGAGCACGGAGGCGTCGGTAATCTTCCGCGGGATCGACTTCGTCGAATGCATGCATCCGGAAAATATCTGGGCTTGCGGTCCAGTCGATCTCCCACTGCGCATGCCACAGCGATCCCTGTTGCATGAAAACGGGGTAAGCGTGCATCTCGGGGAACTGATCCGCAGTGATGTCCAGGATCAAGTCCTCGCGGGTGAGCCAGGCGTGGGTTCGATACTCGGGGTCGTAGCGCGCCGCGCTTACGAGGAGCCACTCGCCGTGCCCGCAGTCGCGGAGGTACTGGCCCAGTAGTTCGCTGGCGTCGCCGCAGGACCCGTTTGGGAAATCAGCCAAGGCTGGGAGAGTCAGGCCGGGGGTCTGCAGTAGCGCCGCCCTGAAGTGGGAAGCCGTTGCCCGGACGTCCACCGACCTTGTCACCTCGGACGGGTTGTGGTTCCCACGGCCACCGGTTGTGGCCTGAGCGGCGCCCGCCGCCGGAGGGCCTGCTTCCAAGGCCAGCAGGCTGGCTTGACGCCTGAAGTTGCGTTCTGGCTGCCGGACACCGTGACTCACACGAGTCAGCGGGCGCGAAGCACCTGCTCGGCTTCCTCTGCCGCTGCCCGGCTCGCCGCCCGGTGGGCGGCCTGCAGGGCCTCAGACCAGCTCGCCCGTTCCTGGCGGGCTTCCTTGATCAACTGGGCCCGCTGCTCGGCTCGGGTGTCCTTGTCGCTCATCGGGGATCGCCTTTCCATTTGGTCATCATGCATGCTCGGGGTCGCTCGGGCCAGGAAGCGTCGCTGTGGTGTTGTCGTCGAGTTCGGCGATCTCGTCCAATTCGGCCTGCAGCACGGCGGCGTCGGTGACGACGGTCCCCACGCCCGGGACGGCGGTGGCTTGATCCCAGCTCCGTACCGTCCCGTCGTGCCCCTTGCGTTCGCTGACGTCGACGAAAAGCGCCTGGAAGCGCCGGGGAGCGACGCCGACGAAGGGGACGAAGGTCGTTCGCGCTGCCTCCTCGTACATCTCGACTGCCCGGCTTTTCGGGTAAGGCTCCAGATACACGACGGGCCTGAGACCCAGATCGAGGACGTGTTTCGCGCACAGGTGGCAGCAGTAAGCGGTGACGCACATTGAGCAGTCGGTCACATCCACCCGTCGGCGGGTCGCGTCAAGTATCGCCGCCATCTCGGCGTGCACAGGCCGCTGAAACTCGATCAGGTCGCGCAGCGGTGAGACCTCCAACGCTTCTCTCGCGATACTGGTGCCGTTCTTGATGAGTCCTTTGGCGATTTTCGGCGCGAGCATGCCGGCCTCGGCCATGCCCCGCAGGGTCTGTTCGGCGAGTCGGATCACCTCGGTGGCGTTCGTGTCGTGCCCCTTGTCGGCGTCGGTCGCAGAGCCTCGTGGGACTTCGTTGCAACCCAAAGCGACGACCGCGCCGTCGCGGTCGACGATCGCAGCCCCGACCCTCCGTCCCAACGCGGTGGTCCGGGACTCGGCCATCTTGGCGAGGTGCATGCCGTATTCGTCATCGGTCGGCGTCTGCGCCTGGGGGTTTCCGAACAGCAGATCGAGGAACCGACGGATCTCTGCGGCGGCGTCCAGGCGTGGGGTCCGCAAGGCGGCCGGCTGCGTTGTGGAGCAGCCGACGAAAAGGTCGGCGAGCCAGTAGGTCTTCCCCACTGCCTGGCCGTGGGGCAGACCCTCCGCCTGATCGCGATCGAGCAGCGCCTCAGCACGGGAGTCAAGGTCGGGCGCGTTCGGCTCGTCGAGGCGCATGCGGCTGACCAGCGCCGAATGCCGTTCGGCGCGATCCATCAGAAAGCTGACCAAGACAAAGCGCTCGCCGTAGACCCGGCGCAACAACGCCACCTCGTGTGGACGCTTGAGCGAATCGAGCACGAACGCGATCCGATGGCGCAGGTCAGGCGTTGTCGGAGGGCTGTCCTTCGCTGTCGGGCCAGCCAACTCCCGGCGTTTGATGACAATCTCGGCGACCGCCAGGCGGGCGATCCGGGCAGGGTCGTTCGAATGGAGGCACAGATCGTTGGCCTTCGTGACCAACCGATCGATCCTCCTGTCCTCCGGCTCGTCGGCAGGAACTCCGCCGTCATCCACGAGGCTGCTGAGCCGAATTGAATCGCCCCGGGTCTGGTGGAGGCTCTCATTCCAGGAAGGATGAGAGTCGTGGCAGCAC
>NZ_BAAAHE010000031.1 GCF_039525035.1 Sporichthya brevicatena | reverse complement strand
GGCGGCGCGGTCCTGCGGGCGATCGTCATCTGGGCCACCGGGTTAGGAGACACGCCCTAGGCCCACTTCCTCGCTCTGCTGATCCGCCTGCGGTCCCAGCCAGGCTGGGGGAACTTCGTCGAACTCGTCTGCGACTCGATTACGCTCCTGCGCGTTGTCATCGACCTCAGGTGGTGTGGCAGTGTCGAAGCGATCTTCGTCAGGCTCCGTACCAGGCTGAGAGAAGATGCCGTCCTGCGAGCTAAGACTGGTGCTGACGAGCTCGTCTGCGACGCTGGCCTGCTCATGCCGCTCCTCCCGAAGCTTGGGCGGCGCGGCGGTCCAAGCCTTCAAGCGACCCAACACGTCGGCGTAGAACGCGTCTGCGGCGTCGAGAACGCTGTCGATTGCTCCGCCGCGGCCGCGCCCTCGCTTCGCCCCCAATGGGGTGGTCAGCGCGAGCCGGAATGTGCGGATCTCCTTCGCCGCGTCGGCGACCAGCACAAGAGGGTTGGGGCGGACGTCGCGAAGCAACTCCGCGGTTCCGCCCCCTCGCGCGTAGGCGCTGAACGCCTCCACGCGAACATTCTCCGGTGCGTCCTTCAGCTGGCGGACGAGCCAGTTCACCCGGGTCGCCGGCCGGCCCTCCCTGGGTGCGTCGACGTCGACATGACACGTAACGCGTCCAGCCCGCAGATCTATCGTCACGACGAGATCGCCAACGGTGTTCGGGATCCGGATCGCGCCGGCCATCGTCCCTGCACTGGCGAGCGACTGCACCAAAGCTTGGGTCCGAAGGGCCGGGTCGGCGGCATCCTTCCGGCTGACGACGGGGGTTACTTCGGTGCCGAGTTGCCGTCCCATTCGCAGTGCAAGGAACCGGATCAGTGCATCGAAGCGCGCCGCCACCTCTGGCGCGGTCTTGTCGGTCGTGCGCAGGGTGCCGGCGGCGACAGCGTCGCGCACAGTCACCCAGCTGGCCCCCATGTCGTCGAACTCAAGCGCGCCGGAGCGGGGGTGTTCCAAGTACCGGATGAGCTCGCCGAGGATCCAGGCCTGATCAGGGTCGGCGACTCCGCGGTGCTCCTTCTGCATGACAGCTTCCGCAAGCACCTGTGTCCACGACAGGTGGTGGAGGGTCGTCTTCCGAAGTTTGCGCTTATCGACCTTCGTCGGGTGCATCCCGGCCGTCGGCGGGATCTGGTTCGAGATGGTGAGCAAGGCGTCGAACTCCTGCTCCTTGGCGACGTCCAAGTACGTCTCGAGCTGTTCCGGCTCCAGTTCGTTCTGGCCTGTCTTGACCTCGACCAAGCAAGTCCAAGACCGGCTGCCGCGCGCGACTCGAATCAGTCCGTCGGGGTAGCACCGGCGGTCGCCCAAAACGAAGGGCACCTCGATGTAGGTCGTGACCGTGCCGGCGGGCGCGCCGAGCGGGCCGGTGATTGCGCGTCCGAACTCTTTGACGGCCGCCAGCACCGCTAATAAGGCGGAGGTAGCGCGTCGTTCCTGTTCCTCTGCTCCCGAGATGCCCGACGTTGGAATCAGCCGCGCTTCGTGCCAACCTTCCTCGCTCATGCATCCCCGCCTCGCCGCCGGACCGCCAATGCGCTCTCGACCCTAGATCGGGTCCGCAACCCGGCGGAAGTGCGCGATCGCAGACGGTGCCGGCTCCGCCGGCGCAGCCACATCTGAGTTCGTCCCCTCCCGGCATTCAAGTCTGCGGGCGCGGGGGGATCGGTCAAGGTCGTTCGTCCTCGCTTCGCTGCGGGCGCTCCACCTTGACCGATCCCCCCTATTGCGCCCGCGGACGCCTTGCTTGCCGGGAGGGGGCGAAGAACGGTTGGTCAAGCAAGGACCACCACCCACCTCCCCGGCAGGGAGGCTTTCCGATGGGTCGGTTCGACGTTTCGCAGATTCAGGTCGACGTTGCCGGGACGCAGAAGTTCGTTCTCGACGCGCACATCACGACCCGGACGGGCAAGCCGTCCGAAGTCATCACCGCCTCAATTCCCGGGCTCGCGATCTACCTCTACGACTTGGCCGCCGTGCGCGCGTTCGCCTCGGCGTGGAACATGGCGCAGCGGTTCGTTCCGGTCGGCATGCCGGAGCGGGCGCGGCCGGTGCTGGAGTCCACCGAGACGAGCGTGGGTCTGCTGCTGCACGTGGCGGGTACGCCGAACCGCCGCCGGATCAACGGGGTTGCAGCTGGAGCAAGCCCGACCGGCAAGCCGTTCGTCCGGGTCGAGGTCGGGCTGCTCACTATCCACGCTCGGGACCTCACCTCTATTCGCACCGCCGCCGCGTCCTGGGCCGACGTCGAGCGCATGGCTCTTCGGATGTGGCCGGAGACCGACGCCTTCGACCAGGCGGAGGCCGAGGCGCGCAAGGCCGTCGCTCGGAGCGGCGAGGCGGCGAGGCGTATGCCGAGCTGAACGCGCGCGGCCGGATCTGTGGATCTCGCAGGCTCCATCCACAGATCCGGCCGCTTCCCGGCGCCGGTGCTGATCGGAGAGTCAGGGTGGCTGCATGTATGAGATCTGGCTTGGACGCGACAGCGAGGAAATGATCACCACGGGCGAGACGCCGGCCGAAGCCCTGGCCGCGCTGGACTCGATCGCGGATGCCACCGAGCGGCAACTGGCGGCGAACGGGGAGGGCGCGACCGAGTTCGCGCTCTACCTCGTCGTCCGCGAGGCCGCGACCGGCGAAGTCGCCGCGATGTTCTGCTCCCTCGGCCGAGCCCGGTCCTCCTGACCGTCATAGAGCCGGGCCGGCGCCCAGCTTTCCTCAGGAAAAGATCAGCCGAATGGAGGAACCGACCATCGGACGAACGGGTCTAACCGCGCGAACACGGACATTCCTGACATTGATCCGGGGGATCCCATGACGCTGCCGATCCGTTCACTTGCCGCCCGTGCAACAATTGTCGCACTGCTCGCCGCGGCGCCCGTTGTCGCGCTCGTCCCGTCCGCCGGCGCCGCCGAACGCCGCCCGATCGACCAGGCGGCGGACGTCGTCGCCCAGCTCATCTACCCCGATGCCGAGGGCGGCGTGAACGACTGGACCGCCGAAGAACGCGTCGATGGCTGGCTCGGTTACAACAGCTTCCCCGGCGGCCCGCTCGGTCACTGGGGCCCCGGACCGGAGGCGGTCGGGTACTACGGCATGGTCGGCTCGGTGATCGGCGGCCCGCCGTTGCCCGGGAACCCACATCCGGTCGGCGGCCAGAGCAGCCCCGTCGCCGAAATCGTGACGGTCGTCGGCGGCCTCCCGGACGGCCCGTCCGCTGAGCGCGCGCGGGGCGACCAATCCGCCCCGGCGAGGCTCGGTCGGTCAGCGACTGCCGCGCTGCCCGCGATGGGAGCCGTCCAGGGGGCCGACGATCCGCTCGCCGACCTCCTTTCAGAGCTCGGCGGCGTTGTGTTCGGCTCCGACGAGGAGGAGCACGAAGAATGGACGGCCGGGACTGAGCCCCAGACCATCCCAGTCGAGCAACCGCAGTCGGAGGACCCGCCGCGGAAGTGACCGCTACTCGGTCCCGACGCCCCGCTCGAGATACTCCGTCGTCCCGCGGTCGTGCGCTGTCACGGCCGCGGTGACGCGTCGAGCCAGCCGCTCGATCAGCAGGTCCGCGACGTCGGCCCGATCCGTGAAGCGAAACTCCGACAGCTCGTCGGGCGCCAAGCGGATGTTCCCAGCCGCCGCCGTGTCCAGTGTGCCACCATCGAAAAGGAACAAGACCTTGTCGCCCTCGGCTGGATGCGGCGCCCAATCGACCACCAGCGCGGCGCCGAGTGCGACGTCCAGGCCCAGCTCTTCCTTGACTTCGCGAACCGCCGCCTCACGCGGGGTCTCGTCTACGTTGACGTAGCCGCCGGGCACATCCCAAGCGTCCTTGTACGTCGGCTTGACCACGAGCACCCGGCCGTCGGGATCGAAGAACAGGACTCCGGCGGCCACCCGCGGACGGCTCCAGTCGTCAGGGTCGTCGATCACGGTTCTGCAGCCTACGGTCAGGCACTGACCTTGAGTCGCTGCGCCAGGCCGACGAGCTGCGTCGAGGGCCGGCCGCGCTCCCGCTTGATCCAGCCGAGCACCAGCTGTCGACTCAGATAGTGGTGCCGAACCTGCTCCGGCGCGAGGCGCTCGGCGCTCAGCAAAACACCCAACGCGTCGTCACGACGGTTCCACGCGCTGTACGCGCGCGCGACCTCGATCGCGTGACGTGCCTGCCGCTCGGTGGGCAGCGCCGCGGTGTTGATCCGCGGGCCGACGTCCACTGCCACCTGAACGTCGCCGAGCTCCATCGCCGTGGCGACGCGGTGGATCGAGACGTTGGTCGGCCCGAACGCGGTCCACACCAGATTGGCGTCCGCCCCCAACCGAGACGCCGCTATCGACGCTTCGCGTAAGAACTCCTGCGCGGCGGAGCGGTCACCGTCTCGGGCCGCTGCCATGGATCCGGCAAGGTTCAGCGTTCCGTAGATGGACAACATCTCCGGAGTGGACTGGTCGGCATTCCTTAGGTAGACGCCGGCGTCCATCGCGAGGCTCACGGCGTCACGGTGCCGTCCGTGGGACATCAGGGCGTGGGACACCGAGCGGAACAACGAGCCGACGACGACCGGGTCCTCGGACCGCCGGGCCGCAGTGAGCCCGCGATCCGCCGCCATCCACGCCAGGTCCGTTTCCCCGAGCTTGGTGAGTATCATCGCCGTCGCCTGGTAGACGAGGGCGAGCAACGCCGCCGCCTGGTCGGCCTCGCCGGCGCCCGGGTTCGCGTCGGCCAGACGCGCGCCCCCGAGTATTCGCGGCAGCTGCGCGACGACGAACCCGTAGCGCGACGCCTGATAGGCGTCGAGCACCGCTTCAACATCGTCGCGCAGAGCAGGCAGGGCCGGCGGCGGCCCGACCGGCGCGAAGGCCATCAGCTGCCGGTAATCCATGAGCGCCGCTCGCAACGCGGGGACCGTCGACTGACCGCTCTCTGGGCTCCACTCGAGCAGCGAGGGCTCAGCGATGAGGTCGCCGATCGAGATGTCGAGGGCCTCGGCCAGCTCCTGGATCACCGACAGCCGGTCCAGCGGCGTGCGCCCGTTCTCGATCTTCCCGAGCCAGACCACGGTGCGGCCCACGAGCCCGGCCAACACCTCCTGCGTCATGCCCCGTCGGCGCCGGTACCAACCGACGCGCTCGCCCACCGTCATCGCATCCGTCATCCCCCGCATGCCCACACCCTGGCACGGAGAGTGTCGGTTCGTACCCGTAACGAAATTACGGGTCCTTCGGCCGACTTGGGGATCTGCTCCCTCTGTGCACGACCTGCACCTCGCGGGCGACACCCGTGAGCCGGAGCACTGGAGGGGGAAACGAAATGAGTTCGCGAATGCCCGAGCGGCGGTCGAGTTCTGAGCCGCCCGCCTTCTACAGCGTCCCCGAAACCGCGCGGATGCTCGGCACGTCCGAGATGACGCTCTACCGCGCCATCCAGGACGGCCACTTCCCGGCAGTCCGCATCCGCGGGCGCCTGATCGTCCCGGCGAAGGCCATCGAAGCCCTCGCCGAAGCCGCATTCGCGAGCGTCCGCGAGGGCGACGCCGAGTGGACGTCGGGCGGTGACCTGTGACGCCGTTGATCATCCTCGATGAGGAGTACGACCGCACCTTCTCTAGTGACGGAGCATCACGCCTGGGCGGCTACCTCCGCCAGCGGGTGCATCTGTTCGCCGACGATTGGGAGCCCCTCAGCCCGGTCCTCTACGCCGCCACCGTCTGGGGGATCGCCACAGCGCCCGTGATGACCCCGCCCTACGCGCGGGTCAGCTCGGCCGTGTGGGGCATCGACTGCCGCCACGCTGACGAGCCTGGCGTTCTGGCCGTCACCCTGGACGTCCGCATCCCCTGGCCCCGCGACCATCGCGACGACGACACGCTGCGCGGCTGGGCAGACTGGTGCCGGATCCGCTGCTGGGATCGCACCCTCGATCAGCTGGTCGAACCCGGCGACGACCGCCGCGCAGCTCTCTTCGTCGCTCGGCTCCGGGTTCCGATCGCCGAGGACTACCTGCCGATCCCGGACCGGTTCAACACCGCCGACACCCTGGTCGCCAAGTGCGCCATCGCCGCCATCGCCGACGAGGTGAACGGTGTCGCCGGACCGGTCGTCGCCATGCTGCGTGAACTCGACGCCGCCGGAGCGGGCCGATGATTGCCCCCGACCCGCGCTGCCCGCGCTGTCGCGGTGCTGGGTGGGTGGAACTGACGGCCGCGCTTGAGGGCCGCCTCGCGACGGCCGAAGCATCCTGCCCCCGCTGCTGCGCGCCGCCCGACGCCACCATCGCTCGATGGCGCAGCACGCACGGCTGGACAGCAACGCCAACACCCTGCCGCTGTTGCGGACGCATCACCCACTGCCATGACGTCGACGGACTTCCGCGCCATGTGCACTGCCATCCGATCCCGCAGAGTACGGGCCAACTGGAGCTCGCATGGGTATCCAACTGACCGGCCCCGCCACGCTCGCCCTCGTCGGGACCGGCCTGCTCGGGGCCGCGACACTGGACGCCGTCGATTCAGCACGCCCGCTGCACCCCTACTGGACCGCCGAGGCGGCGGCGGGGACCGCGTCCACCGTGACCGCGATCGCCGCCTGGACGAGACGCCGCCCCGATCGAGGGAAGGCGGGCGCGAGCTCGCGTCCCGGCACAGGTCTGGCCACCCCGGCCGAGATCCGGCGCCTCGCCGGCCCCCGCGCGCTGCAACGGCAAGCCGCCGTGCTTCGCCCCGCGTTAGCGGGCTCTGGCCGGCCGAGAGTTCCACCCCAGGAACTCGGCACGCCCATCGTCCGCTGCGGACGTCAGTGGATCTGGTCGCCGGTGGAGGACGTCACGCTGCGACTTGGTGGCCCCCGCACCGGCAAGACCGGCGAGATCGCGTGCCGACTGCTCGATGCCCGCGGGGCAGTCGTCGCCACCTCGACCCGCGCGGACCTGATCGACCTCACCGCGAAGCTCCGGGCGAAGCGGGGCAGGGTCCAAATCTTCAACCCAGCCGGAGTCCGCGGAATCCCGACGACCGTGGAGTTCAATCCTGTCGCCGGCTGCGAGAACCTCGCCCTCGCCGGGCACCGAGCCGCCGACCTGCTCGCGCCGTCCTCGCACGGCAGCGAAGGGGATCGCGAGTACTGGTCGGCGCAGGCCAAACGCGTACTGCGGTGTCTTCTGCACGCCGCCGCGCTGGGTGACCGTCCGATGCGCGAGGTCCTGGCCTGGGTCGCCAACCCCGACGGCGCCGGTGATGTGCGCCGGCTGCTCCGCAAGTCGCCGGTTCCGGCCATCGAGGACGACGCCGCGCAGTTCCTGGGCACCAACGACCGGACCCGGTCTTCGATCTGCTCGACGATCATGCCTGCGCTGGAATGGCTCACCGATCCCGCGGCCTCCGCGGTCGCTCACGGCGACGCCTTCGACGTCGAGCGGTTCCTCCGCGAGGCCGGCACCGTTTACCTCCTCGGCGAGGACGACTCAACCCTCACTCCACTGGTCACGGCCTTCACCGGCCACATCGCCCGGGAGGCCAGACGCCTGGCTGCCATGCAACCCGGCGGCCGACTCGACCCACCGCTGACCATCGTGCTCGACGAGGCTGCCCTGATCTGCCCGATCCCACTGGACCGGTGGACGGCGGATATGGGGGGCCGGAACATCACCATCCACATCGCCGCCCAATCGCGGGCGCAACTCCGCCAGCGCTGGGGCGACACCGGCGCGGCCGCCATCATGAACAACGCCGCAACCGTGCTCATCTACGGCGGCACGCGCGACCCCGGTGACCTGTCCGCCTACTCGACGATCATCGGCGATCGCGTGGAGGAAGCCCGCACCTTCGACGGCAGTGGCCGAGTCGTGTCCGTCAGCCATCGCCGCGTCCCTGTCCTGACACCAGGTCAGATCGCGCAACTCCCGGCAGGACAGGTCATCGCCATCCGGCGGGGCCTCCGACCGGTCATCGGCACGACGCCCATGGTCTGGGAGCGACGGGACGTCCGGCCCGCGTCCCCAGCCGTGCAGCCGATCACGTGTGACCTCTCGCAGGGGCGGAACGAGTGAGCTCGCCGGAGGAGATCGACGCTGCCCTGACCGCGATCGGCCGGGACCTCGAAGCGCATCGGCGCCGCCTGGACGCGCTCGCCGACGTCCGCGCCCAAGTGCACGACCTCGCCATTCTCGTCCGCAGCGTCAGTGAAAACGCTGCGTCCGCGGCCTCCCGCCCGCCCGCCACGCGTAGCTGGCTGGGGTGGCAGCGCCGAGGAGCGATCGACCCGGATGCCGTTGCTGCCGTTCTCCGAGACCTGGCGGCCTGGATCACCACCGTCTTCTTGCAGTACGCGGATGCGGCGGACTCGCTGCCGGACTGCTGGCTATGGCACCCGGACATCATCGAAGAGTTGCTGTGGCTGCGGCAGTCCTGGACAGCGGCCTACGCGCCGTCCGCTGCAGTAACCGCGGCCGCGGACTGGCACGAGCGGCTCCGGCCTGGTGTCGTCCGCCGGCTCCGCGTCGGTGCGGCGACGTGTTCGCTGGATACCCACGCGGCCGTCCCGGGCCAACGGCGGAGGCAGGCCGTCGCCGCAACCGATCACATCTCGCTGATCGCCACCTGGTGGGCGACTGTCGCCGAGGGGCCGGCTCCCTGCCCACCCGGCTTGGAGGCCGACGAATGATCCGCCTCCTGCGTCGCGTCGCGCCGCCGGCCGCCATCGTCGTCGGGTTCAGCGCCGCGATCGCGACGTCCCACGGAGTCTTCGAGGTCGTCCGAGCCTGCGGTGTCCCTGCCGGCATGGCCGCGCTCTATCCCGTCATCACCGACGGGCTCGCCCTCGTCGGCTACGCCTGCGCGGTCCGAATCTCCACCGGCCATCGCCGCTGGGCCTGGACCGTCGTGATCGTCGCTGCCGGTCTGTCGGGGATCGCCCAAGCGGCGTTCCTCGGAGGCGGCCTGGAGCAGCCGCCGGCCTGGCTGCGGTTCGGGGTCGGCGCCTGGCCCGCGATCGCCGCCGCGTTGACCGCACACCTGCTGTTCCTGATGGCCACGTCCAACCCGAACGACGCCGTCCAGTCATCGAGCACCCGGGTTGGACAGCGCGTTCAAGCCCCGTCCAGCAGGGTGAACGACCACGTCCATGACGCGTTGAACGCGCACCTTTCCCAGGGCGGTCACCCCGCCGCCGTGGGACCGCTCCTTCCCAGCTCCGCCCCGGCGCCGGCGAAGGAACGCGCCCTTGCCGTCGCCGGCGAACTCTGCGGTCACCGCGATGCGCTGCCTACCGTCAGCGAGCTCGCCGCGGCCGCCGGCGTCGCCCGTGGCACCGCGGCCACAGCCTTGCGGGAACTACGCAGCCGCGCCGGTGGCGCGGCGCGCGGCGGGGAATCCACCGAGGGGGCCATCCAGTGACTGTCACTTCAGACGGCCCCACGAACCCTCAGAGGACGCCGACCGACCTGCTCTTCCCCGGAGCCCAGGACGAGGCGCTGACGCGCCTCAAGAGCGATACACACCTATGCATCACGATCCGATGGGGGGCGGCGGTCGCCGCGGAGAGGGGTCGCCAACTGCGCCGGAGCGACCGATGCTGACGGTCTCGTCGGGCCATTCGGCGTCCTACCTCACCGACGCGGTCGCCGCTGGGCGCGAGAACTACTACTCCGGCGCCGTCACGGCCGGTGAGCCGCCCGGGCGCTGGTACGGCGAGGGCGCCACAGCGCTCGGACTGACGGGATTGGTCGATCCGCAGGACATGACCGCGGTCTATGAACGCTTCATCGACCCCCGCGATCCGGCCTTCCGCGACCCCAGTCGTTGGGATCGGGCCGCCACCTTGGGCCGAGCCGCGTGCAGGTACATCACCGAGGACCAGCTGTACAAGGCGGCGTTGGACGCCGAGCCGAACGCGACGCCCGAGCGGCAAGCGGAACTGCGGCTCGACGCCGGCAAACGGGCCCGGCGGAACGTGGCGTTCATCGACGTGACGTTCAGCGTCCAGAAGTCCATCACCGTCCTGCACACCGCGTTCGAAGCCCAAGAGGTCGCCGCGCAACGAGCCGGGGATGTCGAAGCAGCACAAGGCTGGGCCGCTCACCGCACCGCCGTCGAGGACGCGATTTGGGCCGGGAACAACGCCGCCCTCGACTACCTCGCCCGCCAGGCCGGCTACTCACGCATCGGCCACCACGGCGGAGCCGCCGGCCGCTACATCGACGCCCACGAACTCGTAGTCGCCTCCTTCTTCCAACACGACTCCAGGGACCACGATCCGCAGTTGCACATCCACAACGCGATTCTCAATCGGGTCCAAGGCGCCGACGGCATCTGGCGCACCATCGACGGGCGGTCGGTCTACCGCTACCGCGGCGCTGCCGGCGCCATCGCCGAACGCACGACGGAATCGCACCTGACAACCTCCCTGGGCGTAGCGTTCGCGACCCGCCCGGACGGCAAGGCGCGCGAGATCCTCGGCGTTCCCCCGGAGGTCGTTGCCCTGTTCAGCTCTCGCCGCCGGGCCATCACCGCCGCGACCGCCGAGCTCGTCACGGCTTTCGAGTCACGCTTCGAGCGTCAACCCAACGCTCTGGAACTCGACCGGCTCCGCCGTCAGGCCACCTTCGCGACCCGCCGGGCGAAGTCCAGCACGGGGGAGACGCTCGAGGAGCGACTGGACCGTTGGGATCGCGCCCTGCGGGCGGAGGTCGCCACGGGTCTGGCGGGAGTCGCCCGCGATGTCCTTGCGTGCGCGAGCGAGAGCGCGTCGGCGAGCGCATGGGAGCGCGCGGCTGTCCTGGAGATCGCACTGGCCGACGTGCAGTCCCGCAAGTCCGCGTGGACGAGACCGGACCTCACGCGTGCCGTCTCCGACGCGCTGCCGGACAGCCTCGGGTCGCTGTCCGGCGATGAGATCGCGACCCTGCTCGACGGCCTCAGCCAGGATGCGGTCGATCTCGCCGTCGCGTTGGATCCCCAACGTCCCGGGGACGCGACCGCTCCGGACGACCTTCGACTCGCCAACGGCCGCTCCGCGTACGACTCGCCCGGTGGAGCGCTGTACGCAACGCCCGCCCACGTTCACACCGAGCGGCTACTCGTGGCCGCGAGCACGAACGCTGCCGGCCCCAAGCTCAGCGCGGCCACAGCGGAGCGCTTCATCAAGTCCCTCACCGAGCTGGGAATCGAGCTGGCGGTCGACCAGGCCACAGCCGTCCGCGGGGTCCTCACCTCGGGCTCCGGCATCGAAACCTTGGTCGGGCCGGCCGGCACTGGGAAGTCGTTCGTCCTCGGTGTCCTCGCCCGGGCCTGGACGGACCCGAACTACTGGGACGGCGCCACGCCGGCCGTCGTCGGCCTGGCGTCAAGCCAGATCGCCACCGAGGTACTTGCCACCGAAGGCCTCGCCGCCATGAACATCACCCGCTGGCTCGCCGCCCAGCGACGCCTGGGGGTGGCTGATCACGCGAACCGCTCGCCTTCCCCGCAGGACGAAGCGTGGCGGCTCCGCCCCGGTGATCTGGTCGTCATCGACGAGTCCGCCATGACCGCGACCAGCGACATCGCGGCTGTCCATTCAGCGACCCACCGCGCGGGCGCGAAGCTGCTTCTCACTGGCGACCACCGTCAACTCGCCGCTGTCGGCGCCGGCGGCGGCATGAGCCTGATGGCATCGGCTGGACGCAGCTACGAACTCTCCGAGGCCCGCCGCTTCGTCCAGGGGTGGGAAGCGGAAGCATCGCTCCAGCTCCGTAGCGGCGACTCGAGCGCACTGGGGGAGTACTACAAGCACGGGCGACTGCGGGACTGCGGAACCGACACCGCCGCGCGGGAGTCGGCTGCTACCGCCTGGCTCGCCGACACCCTGGCCGGGCAGCGTTCCCTGCTCATCGTCGCCACCAACGAGGAGGCAGCGCAGCTCTCGGCCCGGCTGCGAGCGGAACTCGTGCGCCTCGGTCACGTCGAGGACCGGGGCGTCCCCCTCGACCGGCAGGGGACCACCGCCGGAGTCGGTGACCTCGTCCAAGCCCGCGCCAACGGCTGGCACCTCGTCGGCCACGCGGGAAACCGTCGCGGCCCGATCAACCGCGAGCTTCTGCGCGTCCTCGCTGTGCACCACGACGGTGGCCTGCTCACCGCCCCGGTGCTCGGACATGACGGCCAGTCCGAGATCCACGGGCCTCCGATCGCGCTCTCCGCCGACTACGTCCGCCAGCACCTGGCACTTGGCTACGCCACCACCGCGCACGCCGCGCAAGGCCTCACGGTCGACACCGCTCACGTCGTCGCCACGAGCACGCCCAACGCAGCCGCCCTCTACGTCGGCCTCACCCGTGGCCGCGCCGCCAACACCGCCCACGTCGCCACCCTGGCCGTGGCCGACGAAGCGTCGCCGGCCGGGACACGCACGACACTGCACCGCTCGCCCGCCGCCGTACTCGCGGTGGCCTTCGAAAGCGCCCGGCCCGACCGCGCAGCGTTGGAGGAAGCCGCCGAGCTGGCGACCCTGAGCCGTAGTTTGCGCTCGGTTGTTGAGCTGCTCGCCGACGCGTCCGCGGTCGCCACTGCCGAGCGAGCCGTCGATTGGCTCGACCGGCTGGTCGTCGAGGGACTCCTCCACCCGGTCCAGCGCTCCGCCCTCGCTGCGGAGGACGGTGCGTCTTCGCTCACGAGGTTGCTCCGTCGCGTCGAGCTGGCCGGGCACGATCCCCTCGACGTGCTTCGGGGAGCCGTGACGGCCCGTCACCTGCGCGATGCGCGTCAGATCACCAATGTGCTGCACCACCGGATCACGACCGCCGTGCCGCTGGAACCCGTCGGCGACTCGTTCTCTGCCTGGCTTCCCCGAGACGTCGACCGCCGTTGGCAACCGCACCTGCAGGAGCTGGCGTCCCTCGCCGACGCCCAGACCGAAGACCTGGGACGAGCCCTTCTGGAATCCCCACCAGCATGGGCGATCGAAACACTGGGCGCCGTCCCAGCTGACCCTGCTGAGCGTGCCCGTTGGGCAGCGCGGGCCGGCGTAGTCGCGGCGCAGCGTGAGATATCCGGATTCGATGACCCCCAGGTTCCGTTGGGCACCGCGCCCGCTCCGGGCAAGCTGGAGCACTTTGCCTCATGGCGGGCGGCCTGCCGCGCCGTGGGTCGCGACGAAGCGGCCCGCGAGGAGGCCGAACTCACCAATGGCCAGCTGCGGATTCGAGTCCGCGCCTGGGAGCGCGAGCAAGCGTGGGCCCCGGCCTACGTGGCGGACGAGCTCGCCGCCACCGCCGAGAGCGCGGCCGCGCAGCGCACCACCGCGATCCTGCGCCGCGCCGAGGCCAACGCTGTGCCGACTGACGACGAGCGCGATCAGCTGCTCTGGCAAGCCGCAGACGCGGAAGCCGTCGCGGCCGCTCTCGAAGCTCGTGCCCGCGCGTTGGAGGAGGCCGACCAGGCACGCGCCCTGTGGTACGCGCACACCTCGGTGACCCGCACCGCCGCCGAGCGCGCCGCGGATGAACTCGACCGTCGATGCCTCGACGCAGCCGCGGACCCGCCCGTCACCGCGGAGGAATGGCTCGCTCTCCAGCGGGCCGCGCAGGCTGCCGACGAGGTGTACCGCGACGTGGATTCCGGCGAGACGGAACCCCCGTCATCGCCCCAGTTCGAGAAGGGGGGAACACCCGAAACGGCGGCTGTTTCCCGTCTCGATCCGGCGATCGAAGTCGGGCCCCTCCACGCTGACCTCGAACGGGCGCTGGCGGCGACGCGCGTCCCGAGCGCTCGTCAGACAAGCGAAGTCCTTGCACAAGCCCGCCGCGCGCTGGTTCGGATCGTCGACCGGGAGTCCGCCGATCGACTGCGCGAGGCCGAGGAGGCCGCGATCCGGCTGTTCGATCGCACCGACTCGAGCGACCTCTCGGCAGAGCGGGCCCATCTATCCGAACTCATCCGCGGTCAGGAGTGATCACCGTGCAGCTGTCCGCCATCACCGACAGGGGCGGCCCGCCCTCCCCGCACCAGGCCCACCGGAACGCCGCACAGACGCCGTCCAACCAACCTGGTCGTTCCGCGTGCTCGGCGCACGTCGCGCTTCGGCACGCGAGAGCCTCCGCAGTGCGCCACTCGGCGTCGATGCGTTCCGGAAGTGCCCGTTCCGGTCGGCTCGTCGCCGGAGCCGGGGCCGCGAACCAGGGACCTGACGCCGGCCGGACGGTCGCTTGCGCCAGCCATCGACAGACATCGGCCACCCCTGCCGTGTGCCAGTCCGGCTCGGCTTCGTCATCGAGCCGCCGCTCGGCCGCAGCCCAGACCGCGACGAACGCCCCGCGATCCACGCGGAGGTTGCTGAGGGGGATCCGGTCGACGTCGGCCGCGGTCACGTCCATCGACACATCGTCGTCCCCCGCACCGACAGTCAGGCGCGCCCAACCTGACCGCCCGATAGCGGTGAATCTCGACGTATTTCCCGATTCGCCTGCGGCGGGGTGCTTTGTCCTGTTAGGAACCGGGTGGGGGCAGCGCACGGTGCTGAGACGTTCACGCTCAGCAGCGTCGCTGGATGGCCAGGACGGGGGGCCTGGGGCGTGAAACACGTGGTCACAGCCGTCGCGGCGGGGGTCGCGCTCGTGCTGGTGCTCGCCTTGGCGGTGGTTTCCACCTCTGCCAGTGCGGTCGCTGCCTGTTTGCCTGACGACGTGGCGGTCCGCGGAACGGTCCCGGCCGATCTCAACCTCGACGCCGAACAATCGGCCAACGCGCGCACGATCGTCGCCGCCACGATCGAGCGTCGTCTGCCGACTCGCGCGGCGGTCATTGCGGTGGCTACCGCCCTGCAGGAATCGTCCCTGCGCAACCTCCCGCACGGCGACGCTGACTCTGTCGGGCTGTTCCAGCAACGTCCGTCGGCAGGGTGGGGCCGTCCGGCCCAGTTGATGGATCCGGCGCTATCCACGGACCTGTTCCTGAGCCGCCTGGAGAAGGTGGCCGGGTGGCAGGCGCTGCCGCTCGCGGAGGCCGCGCAGACCGTGCAGCGCAGCGCCCACCCGCAGGCCTACTCCCGCTGGGAGCCGACGGCCACCGCGATCGTCGCCGGCCTCCTGGGTCGACCGCCTGGTGCCGACGCCGACCCCACCGATGCCACCGATCTGCCGGGGCTCGCGGTCTACGGTGACGACCTGCTGCGGACGCTGGGCCGGCACCTGCCTGCGACCTACCTCGGTGGCCCGATCGTCGTCGACGTCAGGCCGACCCGCACGGTGCGGGAGACGCGGTCCGCCGTCCGCCACAACCCGGGCCTGCCGGGGACCCTGGTGGTCAGCGTCAGCGACTCGTTCGACAGCCCGGCTGCGGTCGAGCACCTGATGCGCGACGTGTCCGCCGTACTCCGGCACACCGGGCCGACACGCACGGTCTACTGGCTCACGCAACCGGTGCCGACGGCCTCGCTGGCCAACGCTGCCTTGCGCGCGCTCGCGGATCGCCATCCCGGACTGCAGGTGGTCGAGGTGGCCCCGAGTGGGTCGCGAGCCGACGAGGTAAACCGGGTGGCCGCGGTTCAGAAGATCCTCGAGTTGCTGGGCCTCTCTCCCTGGGCCGACCCGACCGCGAGTCAGGTCCCCGGATGCGACGACGGTCTCGGTGGCTACAGCCGCGTCCCCGTTGCCGATTGCGCTTTCCATCTGCCCAAGGGCAACCCGCGCTCATGTCAGGATGCGATGCGTTGGGCCCTCGCCCAAGCCGATGGTGCGCCCGTGTGGCACCGACGCTGCCTGAACTTCACGGCTCGGGCCTACGGCTACACCGCCTCCGGCGTCCCGAGCGCCGCCGAGTACTGGGCGGACGCCTACGACCGCCACCCGCACGATCCGCATCCACCGGCCGGCTCCCTCGTCTTCTGGGCCACCGGCGAGCCCGCTGGACACGCTGCGCTGTCCCTGGGCGGCGGGATGGTCGTTTCCAACGACATCGCCGGCAAGGGAACGATCGCCGCGGTTCCGCTGACCTACATCACCGAGCAATGGTCCGCCCGCTACCTCGGGTGGGCACCACCGTTCTTCCCCCGAGGAGTCTGACAGAGCGTCAGACTTCCGTCGCACCCCGAGAAGGGAACAAGAGATGGCTACCACCACTTCCTGGTCAAGCGCCGTCGTTGCTGCAGATCTCCCGCCCGTGACACCGAGCGACGAGGGGATGCCGGGTGGGCAGGCCCTGGACACTCTGCTGTCCTGGGCCATGTACCTCGGCCTCACGGCTTGCGTGCTCGGCGCCATCGGCGCCGGTGCGGCCATCGGCGTCGGGAGTCTGTCCAGCCGACCCCACTGGGCCGAGCGGGGCAAGGTCGCGCTGGTCTTCTCGGTCATCGGCGCGATCGTGGTCGGATCCGCGGTCAGCATCGTCAACACCGGCTTCGGGATGGCGTAGCCCTCATGGCTCTGCTCCGTGACCCCTCCCTGGACCACCTCTTGGGCGGCCCACCGCGACGCCGTGGCGTGGTCACCGCCGGCGCTTTGGTGCTCAGTACGGCCGTCGTCGCCGTCATCGTGCTCGCCTCTACCAACGACGGTGTGGACCGCGAACTGGATCCGCCGTCCGCCGCGGCAACGTCCACACCCGTAGTGGAGCCGACGCCTCCGGCGGCCGAGGCGGGCGTGAGCGCGCGGACGCTGGCACTTCCGCAACCCACGCACTACGAGGGAGGTGTCCCCCGTGGTTACCCGAACACCGTCGTCGGCGCGATCGCGGCTGCGTACGGGTACTCCCGTCTGGCGTCGGGTCTCGATCTCGACGCCACGCTCACGGCCATTGAGGCGATGGCTGACCCTGAGGCGGGATGGTTCGCCACTGAGCGGTCGGCCATGGCCGACGGACTGGTCGCGCAGCGTGCCGGCCTGGGCCTCCCGCCCGTCGGACCGGCCGGGACGGTGTCGCTCACTCTGACGCCGGCCGGCTATCAGGTTCTGGACCGCGAGGCGGGCGCAGGGACAGCGACGGTGCTCACGCTGAACCTCGTCTCCGCCCGCGCGACCGACGGCACCCGCACTACGGGGCCTGTCGTCCTGGAGTGGAACCTGCGTTGGGACGGCACCCGGTGGCTGGTCACCTCGCGGTACGACCGCGGGACGCACGAACATCTGGCTCGCATTCCCCTGACGACTCAGGCAGAAGCGGCAGGATGGAAGGCGGCCTCCGGTGGCTGACTGCGCGCCCTTGGACGTTTTCTGCCAAGCGCGCAGCGCGCTGGGCAGCGCGGTCAGCGGTGTCGTGGAGTCCGCCTTCGAAGCCATGTGCCGCCAGTTCGCCGAGGCGGGAGCGGCAGTCCTCAAAGCGGTCGCCGACGCCTTCCTCACCGCGTCCACGATCGATCTCGCGAAGTCAGGGATCGACCGCGTGCTCCTCGTGACGACCGCGATTGGGACCAGCGTCGCCGTCCTTCTGCTGCTCGCTCAGGTCATCCGCACCGGCTTCACGATGCGGGGCGAGTATCTCGCGCAAGGCCTGATCGGCGTCCTCAAGGCCGGCCTCGCCACGGCCTGCGTTGCCTCCGTCGCGGCGCTCCTGCTGGTCGTCGCCGACGAGATCTCCGTCATGATCATGGAGGAGACCTTCGGATCGACCGAAGCGTTCTCCGAGCGCTTCGCGAACGCCGTCACGCTCACCTCGTTCAGCAACGGTGGGCCCGCCCTGCCTGCCGCGCTCCTGCTGATCTTCGGGCTGATCGCCGTCATCGTCGGCGCGATCCTCTTCGGCGAGATGCTGTTCCGGCACGCCGCGATCGTGGTCATCGTCGCGGTTTCACCGATCGCGGCGGCCGGTATGGTGGCTGGCTCCACGGCGGCCTGGTGGCGCAAGCTCGTGACCGCAGGCGTGCAGTTGATCTTCCTCAAGCCGTTGATTGTGCTGGTGTTCGCGGTCGGCTTCGGCGTCGCGGGGGAGAGCGACGACGTGCTGGGTGTCCTCGCCGGGCTCGCCACGTTGTTGATGGCCGCGTTCGCCTGGCCTGCGCTGGCGCGGATGTGCACGTGGACGTCCAGTCACATCGGAGAAGCCGGCGGCCTCACCTCCTTCGCCGGCGGGATGCTCGGCGCCCGCGCCGCGCAGATGCCCGGGCGCGTGATGTCCGTCCAGTCACGCGGCTCCGCCTTCGACTCCGACCGGGCGACGATCGCCCGCAACCACGCGGGGATCGACGCCCGTCTCGCTGCTGTCCCACGCCAGGGAGGTGGTCCGTCACTCGCCCCGATGGGCGCCGCCGGGGCCGTCGCTGCCGGAGCGGCTGCGATGGGCTCCTACGCAGGTTCGCGCATCCCGCGTGCGGGCGGGATCGACACGGCCAGCGGGCCAGGCTTCGGGGCACCTCCGTCGCCAACCCCGTCGGCAAATGCGACCAACCCAACCGAGCGCTACGACCCCGGTCCCCACCCCCCGGCACGGTCAGCCGGACCGAATCAGCCCGACCTAGGAGAGCGTCCATGACATCCCCGACTGCCACTTCGACCGCGAGCACCGCCCGATACGGGGGCTGGCAGCGCGAGCGCCTCGGCTTCCTGTTCGGCCTGTCTGGCGCCCGGTTCGGCCTGGCCGTCGCCGCCCTTATCTGCGCGGCGTTGCCGATCGCGATGCACTCGCTGCCCGCCCTGCTCATCGCCTGGCCGGCAGCCGCGCTGCTGGCCGGGATGTGCTGGATCCGCGTCCTCGGCAAGACCTCGACCGAGTGGGTTGCTCTCGCGGTCAGCTTCCGGCTGAACCGGGCCCGGCGCCGTCACCTCTTCTTCTCCGGGGCATTCGCGCCCCGCAGCCCGACCGATCCCGCCGGGCCAGCTCCGATGGACCTGCCCGGCCCGCTGGCGGTTCTTCGCTTCCTCGAAGCGGACACCGCGGCGATGCTCACCGCCAGCGGCGACCGGATCGCCGTGGTCCATCACCCGCTCGACCAGACCTACACCGCGGTCGCGGCCATCCGGTACCCGGGGATCGCCCTCGCGGACGGCACCCGGCGGGACGCGCGCGTGGCCGGGTGGGGGAGCTTCCTCGCCCAACTGTGCGCGGAGTCCTCGCCGTTCACCAGAGTGAGCGTCGTCCAGCGGACGGTCCCGGATGACGGCACTGCTCTGCGGCGCTGGCACGAGGAAGCGATCCGGCCCGACGCGCCCGCCCTCGCCGTGGACGCAGTCGAGGGCTTGATGGCGCAGTCGGTGATCAGCAGCGCGGCGCATGAGGCGTGGCTCGTGCTGACACTCGACGCCGCGCGGGCGCGGACCCAGATCCGCAGCGGGGGCGGGGGTGACGCCGGGGCTCTCGCCTACTTGGTCCGGCAGCTCGCGGCGTTTTCCTCGTCCGTCGGTGCGGCGCACTTGGAGGTCCTTCGCTGGCTCGGTGTCCGGGAGCTGGCCGAGGTTGTGCGTACGGCCTTCGACCCTTCTGCGGTCGGTCCGTTGGCAACGCGCCGCGCCTCGAGCCGCGTACCGGGGGCGGTCGCCCCAGGAGTGGACCCGCGCCTGGCCGGACCGGCGGCCGCCGAAGCACGGTGGAACTGCTACCGCCACGACGGCGGGTTCTCCGTGACCTACGAAGTCCATGACTGGCCCCGGATCGGTGTGCCCGCCTGGTTCCTCAGGCCCGCCCTCACCGCGCAACACCTGGCGCGGCGAAGTTTCGCCCTGGTCGTCGAGCCGATCCCACCGCGGGAAGCCGAGAAGGTCGTGATGCGGGCCCGCACCAAGCGGGATGTGGCCGTGCGGCTGCGGCACAAGACCGGACAGCTCGTGCCCGAGCATGAGGTTCAAGCACTCGCAGAGGCCGACGCTCAGGACCGGCAACGGGCCGAAGGTCATGGGCTGGTGAGGTTCGTCGGCTACCTCACTGTGACCGTGACCGATCCTTCGCTGCTCGACCTGGCCTGTTCGGAGCTCGAGACCGATGCCGGGCAATGCGGTCTGGACATACGTCGGCTGTGGGGCGCGCAGGACGTCGGCTTTTTCGCCGCCGCCATGCCGCTGGGCACGGGACTGCCGAAGATGCGGGTCCCGGTATGAGGGGGATCGAGTTGCGGCGCCGCGCGGATGATCGAGGCCGGGAACTTGAGGTAGATCTCGTCGGGCTGATGTCTCTGCCGGCGCCGGTAGTCCTGCCCGCACCGGCGGCTGCGGCCCGGGAGCGGCGGATTCGCACGGCGCCGCGAAAGGGCTGGGCTCACCCAGGTGCTGGACGCGCGGCCGTGCTGCTGCGTCCGGATCCACATCGCGCGACGACGGCTCAGGCGCAAGGGATCTTTCCGTTCCTCACCGGCGCGGGAGTTCCGCCGGTCGGCGCGGTCATGGGCTGGGACGTCCTGACCCGCGCCACCTTTACCTGCCACCCAGTCGAATGGCTGCTGCGCGACCTGGTCACGAATCCGAACATGATCTTCACCGGAATCCCGGGGTCCGGGAAGTCGGCGACGATGAAGGCGCTGGCGTTGCGCCTGATGGCCTTCGGCGTGAAGGTCCTGGTGGCCGGCGACATCAAGAACGAGTACGCGCCGCTTGCCCGCGCCCTCGGTGTGCAACCGGTCGAGCTCGGCGTCGGGCTGCCAGCCCGGCTCAACCCACTCGACGCCGGCCCGCTGGGGATAAACCTGCCTGCCGATGCGGCGCTGGCTCGGGAGCGACTCGATGAGATCCACCGCCGCCGGGTGACGCTGCTCGACGCGCTGTTGACCATGCAGCTCGGACGCCGACTGCTCCCGCTGGAGCGGGCGGCGTTGTCCTACGCGATCCGGCGCGTCACTGGGCAGGCTGGCGCGGCAACTGTGCTGGCGGACCCGACCGTTCCAGAGGTGTGGCGCGTCCTGGCTGAGCCCGACGATGAGCTGGCGCGCGAGCTCGGCCTCGCCCGCGGCGATGTCGAGCTCGCCCGCGAGAAGCTGGAACACGTTCGGCACGGGCTGGGCAACATGGTCGAGGGTGCTCTCGGTGGCCTGTTCGATGGTCCGTCAACGGTGTCTCTGAATTTCGATGCGCCGATCCAGTCCGTCGACCTCTCCCGCATCGACGGACGAGGCGATGAGACCGTCGCCATGGTGATGGCGTGCGTCTCCTCGTGGGCGCAAGCGGCGATTGACCAGCCTGGGGGAGTTCGCGCCATTGTCCGCGATGAAGTCTGGCGCTCCATGCGCATCCCCGCAATGATCCGCAAGATCGACTCCGATCTCCGACTCTCCCGCAGCCAAGGAACCATCCAGATGCTCTCCACCCACCGGCTCTCGGACTTCGAACAGGTCGGCGCTGCAGGCAGTGAAGAGGTTGTGATCGCCCGCAACCTCATCGCCTCGTGTGACACCCGCGTCTTGCTGGCGCAGGACACTGGCCCGCTCGCGATGACCCGCGAGGCGATCGGGCTCACCGACTCCGAGTGCGAGCACATCGCCAGCTGGTCCGCCGAGCACAAGGGCTACGCGCTGTGGAAGATCGGACGCGCGGCCAGCCACATCGTTCGGGTTGGGCTTACGCCGGCGGAGGCAGGTCTGTTCCACACCAACGAGCGAATGGCGCTTTAACCTCGAGATTTCGCGTGTGAGCGGTTGAGCTCGGCGCGTTAAACACGGAAGTGCCTGTCCTGCACGGGATTCTGGGCTTGCTGAAGGTCCAAGAACTCCGAGCCGAAAGGCACTCCGTAGGTGAAGCGTATCCGGGTTCGGTCCGTGCCCCGTGTCGAGTCCGGCGGCGAGTCTCTGATCTCCTCGGCCGGTGCCGCGTTGTTGCTGCAGACCGCGGTAGGCAGCGGTCTGGCGAGCGGGCTCTCACGCGGGCTGGCGCCGTGGCGGCGGCTCGTGCGGTGCATGACCCGGGCAAGGCGGTGCTCGATCTCGCGGTCGCGATCGCTGTGGGCGGGGACTGTCTGGCCGATCTGGCGCTGGTGCGCGCACAACCGGAGCTGTTCGGGTCGGTGGATTGAGCCGCGCCCAGGTCACGGCCTCATCGATGGTGAACGTCGTGGTCTGACCGCGGGCTTGGAGCCAAGAACAGAACAGCCCGACCTGCCGTTCGAGGTCATTGAGCCCGAACCCCAACGCCCGCCGCATCATCAGGTACTCATCGAGGCGCTCACGCAACGTCGTCGCCGTCTTCGCTGGGTTCGCCGCCTCTGCTGGGCGCGCCGTCTTCGCCGGGTTCGGCGTCTTCGGGGTGGTCATCGCGGCACCTGCCCGAAGGGGACGACCAGCTCGCGTAGCGACGCGAGGTCGACTTTCGTGTAGGTCATCGTCGTCACGGTGTAGACGTGGCCCAGCAGTTCCCTGGCCTCGGTCAACGTGCCGCCAGCGGCCAGGACGTC
This sequence comes from Sporichthya brevicatena, assembly GCF_039525035.1. NCBI lineage: Bacteria > Bacillati > Actinomycetota > Actinomycetes > Sporichthyales > Sporichthyaceae > Sporichthya > Sporichthya brevicatena. Next base: position 145 of record NZ_BAAAHE010000031.1, on the reverse strand, counting down.
CATCGCTGCGGTGTGCCGCAGCCGATGCGCATAGATGGGGTCGATGCCCGCCAGCCCCGACAGGCGGGCGATGACCCCGGAGATTGAATCGCCCCGGGTCTGGTGGAGGCTCTCATTCCAGGAAGGATGAGAGTCGTGGCAGCAC
>NZ_BAAAHE010000030.1:29695-104645 GCF_039525035.1 Sporichthya brevicatena | reverse complement strand
CCGGGATCCTGTTGGCCTCAACCCTGATCTGGATCAAGACCGACTTGATCAACACGCCCTAGAGGCGCGGCAGCGAATCATGTCCTCCGGCCGGGTAGGTTCGAGCCGGAACCGAGGGAGGGAGCACGGCATGCGGGAAACTCCACTGGCGGTCGCGTCGGGGGCGGGCCGGACGTTGTTCGGGGCGCTGGCCCTCCTCGATCCGCCCACCATCGCCAAGCTCGCCGACTTCGACCTCGACAACCCCTCCGCCCGGTTCATGACCCGACTGTTCGGCGCCCGCGACGTCGTCCTCGGCGCGATGACGGTCCTGCCGTCGACCCGGCGCTTCGCCCTCACCGCGGGGCTGCTCTGCGACGTCCTCGACGCCACGTCCGGGGCGCGCCTCGCCGCCGAGGGCGCCTCCGCCCGCGCGAAGCTCGGCACGATCGGCGGCCCGATCCCGTTCATCGTCGCCGGCGCCCTCGCCCTGCGCGCCGGGAAGCGCTGACGCGGAGTCGGGCGACGCGGTGATCGGCTGGATCGACGCCACCGCCGGTGCCGCCGGCGACATGCTGCTCGGCGCACTGATCGACGTCGGCGTCCCGTTGCCCGTGTTGCAGGCCGCGGTCGACGCCGTCGCTCCCGAGCCGATCCGGCTGCGGAGCGAGCGGGTCGTCCGCGGCGGTGTCGCCGCGACGAAGTGCCATGTCGACTTCGCCCCGAGCGACACGCACCGGCCGTGGGCGAGCATTCGCGCACGACTTGTCGCCGCCGACCTCGCGGACGGCGTGCGCGACCGCGCCCTCGCCGCCTTCGAGCGACACGCCCGCGCGGAGTCGGAGGCACGCGACATCGCGGTCGACGACGTCGACTTCTACGAGGTGCTCGACTCGTTCGCCGACATCGTCGGCGTCTGCGCGGGCTTCGAGCATCTCGCGCTGGAGTCGCTGACGGTGTCGACGATCGCGGTCGGGGCGCGCATCCTCGCGGGTCCACCCGAATCGTTGCCGCTGCCCGGCCGCGTCCTCACCCGCGTGCTGCGCGACATCCCGACGACGGCCGGCCCGATGCCCCGCGGGAGCTGCACCCCCACCGGCGCCGCCCTGCTCCGGACCCTCGCCGACTCGTTCGGCCCGCAGCCCCCGATGACCGTCCGCGCCGAAGGCATCGGCGCCGGCACCGACGACCCCGACACCCACCCCAACGTCGTCCGCATCCTCCTCGGCGACTGACCGCCCGCCGAAAGGGGTGACACCCTTTTCGGCGCCAGAAAGGGTGTCACCCCCACTGGAGATGACATCTCCACCGAACCCGGCCCCTCCCACTGGAGATGACATCTCCACCGAACCCGGCCCCTCCCCCTGGAGATGTCATCTCCACTGCGGGCCTTCCCTCCCGCGCGCGGCCGGGGTACGGTGCGGCATTACTGACGGAGAGCGTTCTGTAATTCGGCCCCCGGGAGGACCGCTCGTGCGCACCGCTGCCACCGAACTGCTCGGGATCGAGCACCCGCTGATCGGGTTCAGCCGTTCCCCCGGGGTGGTCGCGGCGGTCAGCCGGGCCGGCGGGCTCGGTGTGCTGGGCGCGACGGCATACACCCCCGAGCAGCTCGACGCGCAGCTGACGTGGATCACCGAGCAGGTCGACGGGAAGCCGTTCGGCGTCGACGTCCTGATCCCGGCGAAGTCGGTCCCCGGCGACCCGTCGAACCTGATCGCGAGTCTGCGCGCGCAGATCCCCGAGGCCCACGTCAAGTTCGTCGACGAGCTGCTCGCGAAGTACGAGATTCCCACCGACACGGGCAAGGCCCTGTTCACCGACGACCTGCTGTCCGGCCTGGCCGGGAGCGGGGCGGAGGCGCTGCTCGAGGTCGCGTTCCGGCACCCGCTCGCACTGATCGCCAACGCGCTCGGCCCGGCGCCCGAGGCGATGCTCAAGCTCGGCCGCGAGCACGGCGTGCCGATCGCGGCACTCGTCGGGTCGCCGAAGCACGCGCAGCAGCAGCTCGAGCGCGGCGTCGACCTGCTCATCGCGCAGGGCACCGAGGCCGGCGGGCACACCGGCACGATCGCGACGATGGTGCTCACCCCGGAGATCGTCGAGCTCGCCGGAGAGACCCCCGTGCTCGCGGCCGGCGGTGTCGCGAGCGGCGCGCAGATGGCCGCGGCCCTGGCGCTCGGCGCGGCCGGCGTCTGGTGCGGGTCGGTGTGGCTGCGCTCCGAGGAGGACATCACCCCGCGCGAGATCAAGGAGAAGTTCCTCGCCGCGGACAGCGGCTCGACGCTCCGTTCCCCGACGCGGACGGGCAAGCCCGCCCGTCAGTTGCGCTCCGCGTGGCACGACGCGTGGGAGTCCCCCGGCGCCCCGCCCCCGCTCCCGATGCCGCTGCAGCCGTTGCTGGTCAACGACGCCTGGAACCGCATCGACGCCGCCGCCGAGGTGGGCCACCCCGGCGCGCTCGAGCTCGAGTCGTTCTTCATCGGCCAGGTCGTCGGCCGGTTCCGGCAGCTGGAGCCCGCCTACGACATCGCGACCGGGATCGTCCGCGACTGCGAAGCCCGCCTCCGCGAAGTGGCGGCCCTGGTGACGCCGTGAGCGGACCGACGACCGACGCCGCGATGGGCGCCTCGGCGTCCGCGCTGCTCGCCGACGTCTGGACGCCGCAGGACCCGACCGCCGACGCGCTCGCCGCGGTCTGGAAGCACGCCGCCAAGGCCGGCTGGTTCGACCTCGAGGGCGAGGGTTCGGCCGCGGCGCTGATCGCGATCGCCGACGCCCTCGGCCGGGCCGCCTGCCCGATCCCGGTCGCCGACGCCTTCGTCGCCACCCGCCTGTTGCCCGCCGCCTTCGCCGACGAGGTCCGCCGCGGCGACGTGCGGCTCGCGGTCGTGCCGTCCCTCGACGGCGGCGTGCGCGGCCTGGAGGCGGCGTCGGCGCTCACCCACGTCCTGGTGATCGGGAACGGCTCGCTCGACCTGCACCCGGTGCGCGTCACGGGCACCGAGGCCGGGACCGCGCGGCCCGAGTGGGGTGTCGGCGAGATCGAGCCGGCGATGTGGTCCGCCGACGTCGGGGTCGCCGTCACCGACGCGGCCCGGACGCAGCTGCGCCTCGCGCTCGCGGCCCGGGCCGCCGCCGGGGCGGCCCGACTTCACGAACTCGCCGTCGCCCATGCGAAGACCCGCGAGCAGTTCGGCCGCGTCATCGGCACGTTCGGAGCCGTGCAGCAGCGCACCGCCACGGCGGCGATCGCGGTCGCCGGGGCCGCGCTGCTGATCGAGGACGCGGTCAGCGCCGCGGAGGCGAACGCGGACGACTGGGAGCTCCGTGCAGAACTGGCGGTCCGTCATATCGCCGAGTCCGCGCGGGGCGTCCTGCTCGCCGCGCACCACACGCTGGGCGCGGTCGGGTACTTCTCCGAGCACGTGGGGCCCTGGCTGTTCCGCCGGGTGCACGCCGACCTGGCCCAGTGCGCCGCCCTGGCCCCGAACGCGGGCGGGGTGACCGACCGCCTGCTCGACGGCGCCGCGCTGCCCGCCCTCGGCGGCGGCGCGGAGACGTTCCGGGCCGAGGTCCGCTCCGTCATCGCGTCGCTGCGGCGGGACGACGGCACCTACGAACCCGACGCCGCGCGGGCCGCGCTCGTCGACCGCGGCTGGCTCGGGATGGCCTGGCCACCCGAACTCGGTGGCCGGTCCGCCCCCCTCGACGAACTCGCGGTCCTCCAGCACGAGTTCACCTACGCCCGGGTGCCGGTCGAGATCGAGCTCGCGTCGGTGCTGATCGTCGGGGACGCGATCGTCGCCCACGGCACACCGGAGCAGCAGGTGCAGTTCCTCCCCCTCGTGCGCGAGGGCCGGATGCGCTTCTGCCTCGGCTACTCCGAGCCCGAGACCGGGTCCGACCTCGCGTCGCTGCGCACCCGCGCGAGACGCGTCGACGGTGCGTGGGAGATCTCCGGGCAGAAGATCTGGACGACCCGCGCGGACGTCGCCGACTACATCTGGCTCGCGGCGCGCACCGACCCGCAGGCGAAGCCGCCCCACGCCGGCATCACGCTCTTCGTCGTCCCGACCTCGACGCCGGGAGTGACGATCCGTCCGATGACCGCGCTGTCGGGCGAGACCGCGGCGACGGTCTTCCTCGACGACGTCCTCGTCGGCGACGACGCCGTGATCGGCGAGGTGAACGGCGGCTGGAAGGTGATCACCTCCGCCCTCGCCGGGGAACGGGTGCTGATGGGCGGGATCGCCGCACTGCTCCAGCGCGTCCTCGACGACGTCGTCGCCGCCGGCCGCCGGGACCCCGACCTGCTCGGCCCCCGCGGCTCCGCGAGCCGGGCCGCCCTCGACTCGGTGGCCGCCGAACTGCAGGCCCTGCACGGCCTCGTCCGCGCCGCTCTCGGATCCACCGCCCAGGCGCGTCTCGCCGCCCCGATGGCGGGCGTCCTCGGCGGAGAACTGGCTGAGCGCTTCGGCGGCGTCCTGCTCGACGTCCTCGGCCCGGACGCTCTGCGCACCGACGGCGCCGCCGGCCCGTGGCCCGAGTACCTGGGCCGCCTCGCCCCGATGTACGTCATCGGCGGCGGCACCAACGACATCCAACGAGGCCTGATCGCCCGGGGGCTCGGCCTGCCCCGCTGACCCGCCCGTCGTCCCCACAGTGAGCGAGGACCGCATGATCGACCCGAGCACCCCCGTACTCGTCGGTGTCGGCCAGAGTTCCGAACGCGTCGGCGACCCCGGCTACGCCGCGCTCTCCCCGATCGCGCTCGCGGTCGCGGCCGCGCAGGACGCTCTCGCCGACACCGGCCGCGATCCGGGCGCCATCGCCCCGCTGATCGACGTCGTCGCGACGACCCGTCAGTTCGAGAACTCGACGCCGATGGCCAAAGCGCCCTTCGGGCAGTCGACGAACTTCCCGCGCTCGGTCGCCTCGCGGTTGGGCGCCGATCCGCGCCGCGCGGTGCTCGAGGTCGTCGGCGGTCAGGGCCCGCAGAAGCTGGTCAACGAGTTCGCGGCCGAGATCGCGGCCGGCCGGGCGTCCTGGGTGCTGGTGGCCGGGGCGGAGGCGATCTCGACGGCCCGTCACCTCCAGGAGACTGGCGCCGCGGCCGACTGGTCCGACGACCCGGGCGGCGACCTGGAGGACCGGGGCTGGGCCCTGGCCGGGCTGCTCACCTACGCCCAGATGCTCCACGGCCTGCTCGACGCCCCCAGCCAGTACGCCCTCGTCGAGAACGCCCGCCGCGGCCGCCTGGGCCTCGGGCGGGACGAGTACCGACGGTCAATGGGTGAGCTGTTCGCTCCGTTCAGCACCGTCGCCGCGAAGAACCCGCACTCGGTTTTCCGCGAGGAACTCGACGCCGCGACGCTGTCGACCGTCGACGAGCGCAACCGCCTGATCGCCTCGCCCTACCCGCGCTTCCTCGTCTCCCGCGACCTGGTCAACCAGGGCGCCGCGGTGCTGCTGACCTCGCTCGGCGAGGCCCAGCGCCTCGGGATCGGCGAGGACCGGATCGTGTACCTCGCCGGGTACGCGGATCTGAGCGAGGCGAACCTGCTCGAACGGCCGGACCTCTCGACGGCGCCCAGCGCACCGGCCGCCATCCGGCACGCGCTGCAGGTCGCGGGCAAGTCCCTCGACGACGTCAGCTGCTTCGACCTCTACAGCTGCTTCCCGATCGCGGTCTCGAACGTCCTGGACGCCCTCGGGCTCTCGGCCGACGACCCGCGCGGGTTCACCCTCACCGGCGGGCTCTGCTTCTTCGGCGGCGCCGGGAACAACTACTCGGCCCACGCGATCGCCGAGGCCGTCGGACGCGCGCGGTCCGAGCCCGGCTCGCTCGCCCTCGTCGCCGCCAACGGCGGCGTCCTGTCGAAGTACTCCGTCGGGCTCTACACGACCACCCCCAGCCCGTGGCAGCCACCGAGCAGCGCCCACACCCAGGAGGAACTCGACGCCGTCCCCCGCGTCGCCACCGTCGCGGCCCCGAACGGATGGGCGCGTCTGGACACGTGGACGGTCAAGTACGGCAAGTCCGGTGCCCACGCGATCGTCGTCGGCCGGATGGAGTCGGACGGTCGCCGCTTCGTCGCGACCGGGGTTTCCGGCGACGACGAGTTGCTCGCACTCCTGGAGGGCGAGGACAACCCCGTCGGCACCCGGATCTACGTCCGCGCGACGGGCGCGAACAACCGCGTCGCGCTCAGCCGTGCGGCACTGGAGCGACGGCTGCCGACCCGGCCCGTCGGGTTCCGCGACTCCTACGAGTTCACCACCGTCGAGCGCCGTGGCCGGCTCCTGGAGGTGACGATCAACCGACCCGACCTGCGCAACTCCCTGCACCCGCCGGCGAACGAAGAGCTGGAAGACATCTGGAACGCCTACTTCGCCGACCCCGAGCTGTGGGTCGCGATCGTCACCGGCGCCGGGGACGACGCGTTCTGCGCCGGCAACGATCTGATCTACAGCGCCTCCGGCAAGCCCACCTATCTGCCGGTCACCGGGTTCGGCGGGCTGACGGGACGTCAGAACATGGCGAAGCCGGTGATCGCCGCGGTCAACGGGTACGCCCTCGGCGGCGGGTGCGAGATCGCGCTCGCCTGCCACCTCGTGGTCGCCGACGAGCGGGCGACGTTCGGGCTCAGCGAGGTCAAGGTCGGCGTCTTCGCCGGGGCCGGTGGACTGGTCCGCCTGCCCCGCCGCATCCCCCCGAACGTCGCCAACGAGCTCATCCTCACCGGCCGCCGGATGGACGCCGAGGAGGCCCGGAGCTGGGGCCTGGTCAACCGGGTCACCCCGGCCGGAGAGTCGCTGAGCGTCGCGCGTGAACTCGCCGATCAGATCCTCACCGCCTCCCCCACCTCGGTGCGTCTGTCCCTGCAGGCGATGGAGGCCATGCGCGGTGAACCCGACGAGGTGCGCGCCCAGGAGCGCCAGTCCGCCGCGGCCGACGCGCTGATGGTCAGCGCGGACATGATGGAGGGAATGACGGCCTTCGCCCAGAAGCGCGCTCCGCAGTGGAGGAACCGATGAGCGCGAACGCCGACCTGATCTCGGGCCGAGAGTTCTACCTGCGCCTGATCCGCAAGCTCTCCCACCGCGGCGTCCTCCCGGCCCTGATCAAACTCCAGCGCCTCTCGGACTCCGAGCAGGACTCGATGGGCGCGCTCCTCGAGCGCCGGGCCGCCGAGACCCCGACCCAGGTCGGGCTCCGGTTCGAGGACGAGGTCTACACCTGGGCCGAGATCAACGAGTGGTCCAACCGGTGCGCGCACGCGCTCAAAGCGGTCGGCGTCGGCAAGGGTGACGTCGTCGCCATCTTTCTGACGAACCGTTCGGCGTACATCCCGGTCGCGATGGGCGCACTGAAGCTCGGGGCGATCGGCGCGCTCGTCAACACCGGTCTCCAGGGCGACGTCCTGGCCAACAGCCTCCGGCGCGCGGCTCCGAAGGTACTCGTCGTCGGCGAGGAACTCCTGCCGAGCCTGCGCACGATCCCCGAGACCGAGTTGCCGGCCCAGTGCTTCCTCGCCGAGGAGGCCGGCTCCACCCCGCTCCCGGCGGGCTTCACGTCCCTGACCGCCGCCACGGAGTCGGCGGCGTCGACGAACCTGCCCGAGACCGCCGCCGTCTCGTTCGGCGACCCGGCGTTCTACGTCTACACCTCGGGCACGACCGGCATGCCGAAGTGCGCGATCAACAAGCACCGCCGGCTGTTCATGGGCGGTCTGTTCGCCGGCAAGGCGCTGCGCGAGATCGGTCCGGACGACGTCATCTACTGTCCGCTGCCGATGTACCACGTCACCGCGCTCATGGGCGGTTGGTTCGCGTGCCTGTTCACCGGCGCGACGTTCGCCCTCGCGCGCGGGTTCTCGGCCTCGAACTTCTGGAACGACATCCGCAAGCACGACGCGACCGGCTTCAACTACGTCGGCGAGATGGCGCGCTACCTGTGGAACCAGCCGCCCTCGCCGGACGACCGCAACCACCGCGTCACCAACATGATGGGCGCGGGCCTGCGGCACGAGATCTGGGACGACTTCAAAAAGCGCTTCGGCATCGACGCCGTGTACGAGGTCTACGGCGGCTCGGAGTCCCCGGCCGGCTTCGTCAACCTGTTCAACTTCGACCGCACCTGCGGGTGGTCGCCCCGCGGCATGAGGGTCGCGGCGTGGGACCACGAGAAGGACGACATCGTCCGCGACGCGAACGGCCGTGGGATCGCACTGAAGCCGGGTGGGCGCGGGGTCCTGCTCCAACAGATCTCCGCCCACCAGCAGTTCGACGGATACACCGACCCGGAGGCGACGCAGAGCAAGATCCTGCACGACGTCTTCAAACCCGGCGACCGCTGGTTCAACTCCGGTGACCTGGTGCTGAATCAGGGTCACGGCCACATCCAGTTCGTCGACCGCCTCGGCGACACGTTCCGCTGGCACGCCGAGAACGTCGCGACCACCGAGGTCGAGGGCGTGATCAACGGCTTCGCCGGCATCGAAGAGGCCATCGTCTACGGCGTCGAGGTGCCGGGCATGGAGGGCCGCGCGGGCATGGCGCGCCTCGTCGTGGAGGACCCGACGAACTTCGACCTCACCGGCCTCGCGCGGCACATGCGCGCCGGGCTGCCCGACTACGCGGTCCCGCGGTTCCTCCGCCTGACCAACTCCGAGAGCGACGTGACCGGGACGTTCCGCTACAAGAAGTCCGACCTCAAGGACGAGGGCTTCCGGCCGTCCGGCGGTGACCGCGTCGTGCTCGTCGCGCCGGGGTCGGACCCGCAGGACCTCACCGACGACGTCGAGGCCCGCATCCGGTCGGGCGAGATCCGGCTGTGAGCACTCCCGCCGTCACCGGCGCCGGCCCGGGTCGGCCGCCCGACCCCGGGCTGGCCGACCGCGTCCACCGGGCGGCGTGCCGGGTCTACGGCCGGCACGGCTGGCGCGGCTTCACGATCGAGGCCGTCGCCAAGGAGGCGGCCGTCGGCAAGGCGTCGATCTACGCCCGCTGGTCCTCCAAGGAGGACCTGCTGACGGAGTCGCTCGCCGCGCAGGTCGCGTTCCGCAGCGACGTCGACACCGGCGACATCCGGTCCGACCTGACGGTCCTCGCGCAGAACGTCTTCGACTTCTTCGACGGTGAGTTCGGGGCCGCGGCTCTGCGCCTGCTCGGCGAGGCGCGGCTGAACCCCGACCTCGGGATCCGGTTCGAGGCGTTCCGGGACGACGCGATCCGCGCCGCGCGCAAGGTCGTGCGCCGCGCCATGGACCGGGGTGAGGTGTCCCGCGACACCGAGGTCAGCGCGCTCCTCGTCGCGATCTTCGGCGGCGTGATCATGCAGGTCGTCAGCACGCCGATCTCGCCGACCAAACGCCAGCGCGTCACCGCGGCGCGCGACGTCTCCGCCCTGGTCGATCTCGTCCTCAAGGGGGTCCAGACATGACCGAGGTCCTGACCGAGCACACCGCCGACGAACTGCGGGCGGCCTACGACCGGCAGCGCGCCGCGTTCCTGGCCGAGGGCCCACCCTCGGCCGCGGTCCGCCGCGACCGCATCGACCGCCTGACGCTGATGCTGACCGAGAACGCCACCGCGATCGCGGACGCCGTCGGCGCCGACTTCGGCTCGCGCCCGCGGTCGACCAGCATCGTGAGCGAGGTGCTCGGGATCGTGCCCGACCTCGAGCTCACCCGCGCCCGGCTCGCCACGTGGATGAAGCCCCGCCGGGTGCTGCCGGTGGCGGGCGCCCTCGGGCTGCCGATCCGCGTCGAGCCCAGCCCGCTCGGGGTGGTGGGCGTGATCGCCCCGTGGAACTTCCCGGTCGGACTGCTGGCCGAGCCGGCCGCGGCCGCGTTCGCGGCCGGCAACCGCGTGATGGCCAAGGCCTCGGAGGTGACCGCACGCACCGGCGCACTGCTCGCCGAGCTCGCCCCGCAGTACTTCGACCCCGCCGAGTTCACCGTGTTCTGCGGCGGCCCGCAGACCGCGGCTGCGTTCAGCTCGCTGCCCTTCGACCACCTGTTCTTCACCGGCTCACCCCAGGTCGGCGCGCTGGTCGCCCAGGCGGCCGCGGCGAACCTGACGCCCGTCACGCTCGAGCTCGGCGGCAAGAACCCCGCCGCGGTCGGTTCCGGCGCCGACGTCGCGAAGGTCGGGGCCCGCATCATGGCCGCGCGCCTCGCCAACGGCGGCCAGCTCTGCCTGTGCCCGGACGAGGTTTACGTCCCGCGCGCGCAGGTGCACGCGTTCGTCGACGCCGCGCAGACCGCGGCCCGCGCCAGCTTCCCGTCGGTGCTGCACGGCGAGGGCTGGGTCAGCATCGTCAACGAGCGCAACTTCGACCGCGTCGTCGGTCTCATCGAGGACGCCGTGGCCAAGGGGGCCAAGAAGATCGAGGTCGCTCCCCCGGGCGAACGACTTCCTGACCGGGCGTCACGCCGCATCGCGCCGACGATCCTGCTCGACGTCACCGCGGACATGACGATCGACTCCGAGGAGGTCTTCGGCCCGGTCCTCACCGTCCACCCCTACGACCGGATCGACGACGTGATCGCCCGGCTCGCCGACCGCCCCGCCCCGCTCGCGGCGTACTGGTACGGGCCGACCGGGCCGGACTTCGAACGATTCCGGTCCCGCACCCGCAGCGGCGGGATGACGATCGACGACTTCGCCGCCCACTGCGCCGTGATGTCCGCCCCGTTCGGCGGCGTCGGCCGCAGCGGCTCCGGCGCGTACCACGGCAAGGCGGGCTTCGACACGTTCAGCCATCTGCGCACGATCGTCCACAACAAGACCCCGGTCAGCGTCGCGCAGCTCATGGTTCCGCCGTACCCCCGCGGGTACGACCGCGTCGTCGCCGCCTCGGTCGGGCTGATCCGCCGCACGGCCCGGCGGCGCCGGGCGCGGGCCGGTGGAAAGGCGTGACCGAACCGGTGACAAGGGCCCGATCCCGTGCTGCAATGTGGAAATGATTGGCGGTCGGGCCCGACGGGTGCGGCACACAGTCGCGGGTGCGGCGGCGCTGACGCTGCTCGCGCCCGGCACCGCGATCGCCGCCGAGGCCGGTCCGTCCTGCCGGCAGGTCGAGGTCGCCGTCGCGCTGACCGAGGGCGGACCGAAGGACCAGCGCATCGTCGGTGATCTCTGCGAACCGAAGGGTGTGCGGGCGACCGCGATCCAGTTGCTCGTCCACGGCATCACCTACGACGCCGGGTACTGGTCCTTCCCCGACCGCACCGGTGGGACGGATCGCTACAACTACGTCGCCTCCGCGAACCGGGCCGGCTTCGCGACGCTGGCGATCGACCGCGTCGGGTCAACGCGCTCGTCGAAGCCGCTCTCCACCGACCTCACGATCGACAGCAACGCCCATTCGGTCCACGAGGTCGTGCAGGCGATCCGCACCGGCGAGATCCGCCGTTCGGACGGCCGCCGCTTCTCCAAGGTCGTCTACGTCGGTCACTCCTACGGGACCTGGACCGGCTGGTTCGAGGTCGGCCGCTACTCCGACGTCGACGCCGCGGTGTTCACCGCGGCCTCCAGCAAGGGCGCCCCGACGGCCCTGGCGAACGCGCTGGGCAACATGTACCCGGCGATGTTCGACGAGAAGTTCCGCGACGCCGGCCTGGACCCGGGCTATCTGACGACCCTTCCGAACACGCGCTACAAGTCGTTCTACGCCCCCGCCGAGGCCGACCCCGAGGTGATCGCACACGACGAGGCGACGAAGTCGACCGTCACCTTCTCCGAGCTCGCGAAGTTCCGCGACATCCTCACCACGAAGCACGACATCCGCGTCCCCGTACTGCTCGTCGCCGGCGAGCAGGACAGTCTGTTCTGCCGCGAGAACTTCCACCCCTTCCCCGCCGGCGCGCAGCTCGACACCGCGACCCGTCCCTACGAGGACCGCACGCTTCCCGAGACCGGCGACGTCACCGGCCTGCGCTTCGGCGCCACGCAGTGCGACACCCCCGAGGAGCTGATCGCCGACGAGCGCCGGCACCTCGGGGCGTACCTGCCGGTGCTGGACGCCTACGTCCTCCCCGGTGCGGGGCACGACCTGAACCAGGCCCCCCGCGCCCGTGAGTTCTTCGACTTCACCCAGCGCTGGATCCGCGCCCAGCTGGGCCGGACGCCCCGGTCGAACGGGTCAGACGCGCTCGGCCAGCCAGTCCCGCAGAACCGGGAAGATCTGGTTCCACAGCGCGATGCCGTGCTTGCGGCCCGGGAGCACGACCAGGCGTGAGTCCACGCCGACCGCGTGGGCAGCACGTTGGAAGGCCTGGGCCTGCTCCGGTCCCCACGACTGCTCCTTGGCGGAGTGGAACAGCAGTGACGGCGGGTCAGTTCGGTCGAGCTGGTTGACCGCGGCGGCGGCCCGGTACTCGTCCGGGCACTCGATCGGCAGGCAGCGCAGCAGCAGGTTGGGAACGACACCGCCGCTGTAGTCCGGGTTCGTGCCCACCATGTAGAACGGGTCGAGGAGCCCGGACAGCGTGACGAGTCCGCGGAAGCGGTTCGGGCCGGTGCCGGCCGTGGCCACGCTCGCGGCGATCTGGCCGCCGGCCGAGCTGCCGATGAGGACCATGCGCTTCGGGTCGACGTTCAGCCGCGACGCGTTCTTCCGCACGTAGGCGATCGCCGCCTGGACGTCCTCGCGCTGCTCGGCCGCCGTCCCGTGCTGGGCGAGGCGGTAGTTCACCGACACCACCACGTAGCCGAGTTGCGTGAGCTGAACCGCCTGCTTCTCCAGGTCGGTGCGGTCACCCTTGACCCAGCCCCCGCCGTGGACGAGGACGATCGTCGGCCGCGCCTGGCCGGTCCGTCCGCGCAACTGACGGGGTGTGTAGACGTCAAGCGCGCGGGCGTTGCCGTACTCCTCCGAGACGACGTGGGTCTTCACCCGGACGCCGGCCTTGGAGGCGAGGAGGCCGAAGTCGGCCGGAGCGGTCACGGGCGGGAGCAGAATCGGCTCGGGGGCCGCCGCCGCGAGGTCGGAGTCGCCGGAGTCGGTGGCGCCGGTGGAGGTCTGGCTCGCGACCGTCTCGGCCACGACCACCTGCCCGGGCGCGGTCTCACCCGCGGCGGCCGGCGAGTCGTCCGACCCGACCAGCAGCGACAGCGCGGTCGCCAGCGCGATGACGGCCACCCAGGCCTGACGCATTCCTACTCTCGTGCCCACCCCTGAACACCCCCGCGGTCATCGTGGGGGGCGGGCCGCGGAATCGTCCGGCTTTCAGCGGCACATCAGCCGAACGGACCCGGGACAGGCCGGACGTATCCGGACATCCCGACCTAACGGTCCTTGGTGCCCAGCCGTTCGAGGAGCCACTTCTTCAGCGTCGGGAACACCTTCGTCCACGTGTCGATCCCGTGCTGGCGACCCGGCAGGAGCACGAGCTTGACGGGGACGCCCCGCAGCCGCCCGGCGCGCGCGAAGTCCTTGGCCTGCTGCGGCCCCCAGGGCTGCTCCTTCAGGGAGTGGAACAGCAGCGCCGGCGGATCCTTGCGGTCCAGGAGCGTGATCGCGCTGGCGTCCCGGTACTGCTCGCGGCACTGACCGAGCGGGCAGCGCAGCAGCATGCTCGTGATCACACCGTTGGAGTAGGCCGGATCCTTCTTCGCCATGTGGAGCGGACTGATCAGCCCGGAGAGCGTGACCAGGCCCCGGAACCGCTTCTTGCCCGATCCGTACGTGGCGACGTTCGCCGCGATCTGCCCGCCGGCGGACGAGCCGATCAGCACGGTCCGCTTGTTGTCGACGTTGAGCTGCTTCGCGTTCTGCCGGACGTAGCGGATCGAGGCGTTCACGTCGTCCCGCTGCGCCGGCCAGGGCGCCTCGGTGGCGAGTCGGTAGTTCACGGAGACGACGACGAATCCGAGCCGGGCGAGGTCGACGGCGTGCCGCTCGAGGTCGATGCGGTCGCCCTTCTGCCAGTCACCGCCGTGGACCAGGATGACCGTTCGGCCCTTCTTGCCCTTCTTACCGCGCAGGTGCCGCGGCGTGTACACGTCCAGCGTGCGGGCGTTGCCGAACTCCTCGGAGACGACGTAGGTCCGCACGCCGATCCCGTTCCGCGACGCGAGGCGACCGAAGTTCTGCGCGGTCGCACGAACCCTTGGCACGTCCTCGACGTCGCCCGCGAACCCGGACTTCGGCGACGGCGGGGTGACACCGGTCGGCACCTGCTCGGAGCCGTACTTCGGCCGCGGATCGTCCGCCGGTCCGGCGACCGCCGTGGTGTGGATCGCGGTGGCCGACAAAGCCGCGGTCAGCGTGACCGCAGCAAGACGAACCGGGACCGGGCGACTCTTCGACACGTCCCCATCCTGCCCGATACGGCGACTCTGCCGTCGTGCTCCGGCGGTCCGAGCGCCGCCACGGGGCTCGATTCAGCCGATTCGCAGGTTTCCGGCCACCTTTTCAGCGGAAGGGTGATCACTTCGCCGGATTCGGCACCTACCATCGCCGCGTGTCCCGGATCGGCCTCGGCCTCCTCGCTGCCGTCACGGCGTTCGGCGCGTTCACCGTCGGCCCCGCGACCCTCACCGCCACCCCGGCGCGGGCGGGCAGCCAGCCCGTGCGGCTGCTCCTGACCGGCGACTCGATCACGCACGGCAGCCACGGGGACTACACCTGGCGGTATCGGCTCGCGCAGGAGTTCCGGCTCCAGGCCAAGCCCTTCGACTTCGTCGGGTCGTGGCGGTCGCCGTACCGGCCGGCCGGCTTCGCGGGCGCGGCCTACGCCGACCCCGCCTTCGACCAGGACCACTTCGCGCGCGCGGGCTGGCAGCTGCGGGAGATGGTCGGCGCCATCGGGGCCGAGGTCGCGCGGCACCAGCCGGACGTCATCGTCCTCGAGGCGGGCGTCAACGACCTGCGCCGCGGACAGACGCCCGACCAGATCGAGGCTTCGCTACGCGCCTGGGTGAAGCAGGTGCGGACGGCCAAGCGCGACGTGCGCATCGTGATCTCGCCGGTGCTGCCCGCCGACCGCGTCGCCGACCGCGACCGAATCAACGCCGCCGCCGCCGAGTACAACGCCCGGCTCCCCCGGCTCGCGACCCGGCTCACCACCCGCCGCTCGCCGGTCACCGTCGCGCGAACCACCCAGGGGTGGTCGCCGGCTGAGCACACCTGGGACGGTCTGCACCCGACGTCCGCCGGCGAGGGGATGATCGCGCGCCGGATCGCCGAGGAGCTCGCCCGCGTCGGGGTGCTGCCGACGGAGCCGCAGATCCCGATCGCCACCCGGTGGACCTTCACCCAGCGGCCGGAGGTGTCGATCACGGGCCGCAAGGTCACGGTCCGGTGGTCCCCGCAGGCCGTGACCAGCGCGGCCGTCCAGGTCCGGCGGGTCGACGCGCCCGCGCCGGTGGCGACGAAGGAACGTGCGCGGTCGGCGCAGTTCGCGCTGGAACGCGGTGGCGTCTACGACGTCCGGCTGCGCCTGGTGCGCGGCTCGATGTCCGGGCCGTGGGGCCAGGCGGTGACGGTCGAGGTCCCGACCGTCAGTTCAGCGCCGCGATCCCGGCGTTGAGGTACGTGGCGAACAGCGTCCACGCCAGGTAGGGCACAAGCAGCAGCGCGGCCGTCCGGCTGTGTCGGCGGAACGCCACCGCGGTGGCGAGGATCGCGAGGTCCAGGGCCAGGATCACGACCAGGCCGAGGAACAGCCGCTCGGCGCCGAAGAACACCGGCGTCCAGGTGGCGTTGAGCGCGAGCTGGAGGGCGTAGAGACCGAGGGCGGTGCGCGCCCCGGCGAAGCCACCCGCGCGCCAGACCAGCCAGGCGGCGACGGCCATCGCCGTGTAGAGGATCGACCAGACCGGCCCGAACAGCCACCCGGGCGGCGTCGCCGGCGGCTTGTCCGCCGCGGCGTACCAGCCGTCGGTCTCCCCCGCGTTGATCAGCGCCCCGGAGACGGCCACCGCCGCCACGAGGAGCAGGGACAGCACGAGCACGCCGACGTCGAAGCCGACGCGCCGGTCGGCGGCCGCGGGCGCGGTGGGCGTCACCTGCTGAGTGAAGGCCATGGCCGTCTCCTTCCCCGATCCGGCCCCGACCCACCCACTCCGGCGTCGGCAACGAAGAATGAGAGCCACGACACCGCGAGGAGGGTCCATGACCGCCCTGACCGACTTCACCGCCCGCACCCTCGACGGCGAGGAGAAGTCCCTCGCCGAGTACAAGGGCTCCGTCGTTCTCGTCGTGAACACCGCCTCCAAGTGCGGGTTCACGCCCCAGTACGCCGGTCTCCAGGAACTCCACGAGGCCTACGGCTCCCAGGGGCTGGTGATCCTGGGATTTCCCTGCAACCAGTTCGGCCACCAGGAGCCGGGGAACTCCGCCGAGATCGGCGAGTTCTGCTCCCGCAACTACGGCGTCACGTTCCAGATGATGGAGAAGGTCGACGTCAACGGCTCCGACGCCCACCCGCTCTTCGACTGGCTGCGCAAGCAGAAGGGCGGCCTGCTCGGCGAGAAGATCAAGTGGAACTTCACCAAGTTCCTCGTCGGCCGGGACGGCCAGGTGGTCGAGCGCTACGGCCCGACCACCAAGCCCGAGAAGCTGCGGGCCGACATCGAGAAGGCCCTCGCCGGCTGACGCCGCCTCAGCGCGCCGGTCAGCGGTTCGACGCCCGGACGTACTGGCGCACCGACAGCGGCGCGAAGATCGCGACGATCGCCACCGACCACAGCAGCGTGTAGATCACCGGGTTCTCCATGGCCCAGCTGTCGGGCGTGACGACGTCCGGCGACGTGTTGCCGAACAGCTCCCGGGTCGCCTGCGCGACCGTCGACACCGGGTTCCACTCGACGAACGTGCGCAGCGGGCCGTCGAACGACTCGGTCGGCACGAACACGTTCGAGACGAACGTCAGCGGCATGATCACGATGAACGAGGCGTTGTTGACGACCTCGGGGCTCGGGACCAGCAGGCCGACCCAGCCCATCACCCAGCTGATGGCGTAGGCGAACACGAGCAGAACTCCGAAGGCGAGCGCCGCGTCGAGGATGCCGTCGCGGATCCGCCAGCCGACGAGCAGACCCGTCAGCGCCATGATCGTCAGCGACAGGACGTTGTAGATGACGTCCGACGCCGTCCGCCCGACCAGCACGGCGGACCGGGACATCGGCAGCGACCGGAACCGGTCGATGATGCCCTTCTGCATGTCCTCGGCGAGCCCGGCGCCGGTGAACGTCGCGCCGAACACGACGGTCTGGGCGAAGATCCCGGGGACCAGGAACTCCTTGTAGTCCACGTCGCCGGGGACGTCGATCGCGCCGCCGAAGACGTACGCGAACAGCAGCACGAACATGATCGGCGAGATCAGGACGAAGACCAGGATCTCCGGCACCCGCACGATCTTGATGACGTTCCGCCGCGCGACCACCCAGCCGTCGCGGGCGATGCGCACCGGCGCGGGCCTTGTCGACGTCGTCGGAGTACCGGTCACGACGCCACCCCCTCGGTCGAAGCGTCGGTACTGGGCTCCGCCGCGTGCCCGGTCAGTTCGAGGAAGACGTCGTCGAGCGTGGGACGCCGCAACCCGATCTCGAGCACCTCGATACCGGCGTACTCGAACTCGCGCAGCGCCTGCTGCAGCGAACGCGCGCCCTCGTCGACGCGGGCGGCGAGACCGCGGCCGCTCTCGTCGACCTGCACGTCACCGCGCGCCACGGCCGCCAGCACGCGCTCCGCGCTCTCCCGCCGCGTCGAGTCGGCGAGGATCACCTCGATCCGCTCGCCCCCGGTCTGTGCCTTGAGCTGGTCGGCCGTGCCGCGGGCGATCGCCTTGCCGTGGTCGATCACGACGATCTCGTCGGCGAGGCGGTCGGCCTCCTCCAGGTACTGCGTCGTCAGCAGCAGCGTGGTCCCGGCCGCGACGAGTTCGCGGATGACGTCCCACAGCTGCAACCGGCTGCGCACGTCGAGCCCGGTCGTGGGCTCGTCGAGGATCAGCAGCGGCGGTGCGGCCACGATCGCGCCCGCGAGGTCGAGCCGGCGACGCATGCCGCCGGAGTAGGTCTTGGTGGGCCGGTCGGCCGCGTCGGTCAGGCCGAAGCGCTCGATCAGCTCGCGCGCCCGGGCGCGCGACCGCGCGCGGCCGAGGTCGTAGAGCCGGCCGACCATCTCGAGGTTCTCGTAGCCGGTGAGGTGCTCGTCGACCGCGGCGTACTGCCCGGACAGACCGATGCGCGCACGGACGCCCGCGGGGTCGGCGAGCACGTCGACGCCGGCGACCTGGGCGGTGCCGGCGTCGGGGACGAGCAGCGTCGTGAGAACCCGCACCGCCGTCGTCTTGCCCGCACCGTTCGGCCCGAGCAGCGCGACGACCGACCCCTCCTCGACCTGCAGGTCGAGCCCGCTGAGCGCCTCCACCGTCTTGTACCGCTTGACCAGGCCGGTGGCCCGGACCATGTCCGTCATGACTCTCCTGCCGTGTGGCCGGACGGGGACCACGGGGTACCCAATCACGACCCACCGACAGGAGCAGAACGAATTTCCTATCGCCGCGCGTGTCGACCGCGGGGCCGGGAACGGACGGCGCTCAGGGCCCCGCCCGCGACCAGCATCGTCAGACCGGCCGTCCCGATCGGCACGATCCCGGCCGCCCCGGTGTTCGGGAGCGCGGGCGTCGCGGTCGCGTCCGTCGGCGCGGGCACCTCGTCGGCGTCCGGCGTCACCGCCTCCGGCAGCGTCGCGGACGGGGTCGGGGTCGGTGTGGGAGTCGGGCTCGGCGTCGGGTCCGGGGTGGGCGTCGGGTCGGGCGTGGGGGTGGGGGTGGGGGTCGGCTCCGGGTCCGCGGGCCCGGCGTTCGGACCGACCGAGGCGGACGCGAGCTTGATCTCCGCGACCGACGGGCTGCCGGGCAGCACGGCGACGCGCAACGCGGACTGGGTGAAGCGGCCGTCCGCGGTCTCCTGCACGTTGGCCTGCAGACCGAGCACGTTCGGCAGCAGGTTCGCGATCGTGTCGTCGAGGAGGGGGTTCAGACCCGCGACCACGCCGGTGATCGCGCCGGTCACCAGGTTCACGACCGGCGTGACGACCGACAGCAGCGTGCCGACCTCGATCGGCAGCCCGAGCACGGTGACCGTCAGGTCCTCGAGCGAGCCGGTGATGTCCGCGAGCAGGTCGTCGAGGATCCCGGTGATCGTCGGCAGCAGCTGTGTGGTGAGCGTCGTGGTGATCAGCGGCAGCAGTTCGGTGTTCGGCGGGAGCGAGTCCAGGTCCGGCCCGGCAAGGTCGACGAGGTGCCCGACGTCGACGCTGATCCGGCCCTCGAGGAGGTTCACCTGCAGCGAGCCGTCGTTGCTGTTGATCGTGCCGAGGGCGTCGACGAGGTCGACGAGCCTGGGCAGGCCACTGATCTCGACGATGCCGAGGTCGGCGGGGTCGAGCAGGAAGTTCAGGGTGTCGACGATCGCATCCACCGGCACCTGCAGGCCGGCGAGCGTGGTGCGCAGTCCCCCGAGAATCTGCGCCACCGCGGGGCTGCGGAGGTCGAGGCTGATGTCCGCGATGCCGTAGGTACCCGTCTGGGCGCCGCCCGCCCCGGCGGCCTGGACGGCGCGCGCGGCGATGGACTCGATGTTGAGCCCGAGCTCACTGATCAGTCCGGTGTCGCCGCTGCCGAGCAGCCCGCTCAGGTTCAGCGCGGCGTTCGCGAGCGGGACGCCGGCCCCGCCGACGGCGATCGCCCCGGAGTCCGTCACCGCTCCGGCGGCGGCCACCGCGCTGCCGTCGGCATTCGCCTGGGCGTACTGGCCGACGGCGCCGAGGGTGAGGATCGGGTTCGACCCCAGGAGGTTGACCGGCCCGAGCGAGACGGGGATCGCGTTCAGCAGGTCGAGGTCCAGCGGGTTGGCCTGAAACACCTGCGGGACGGACCCGAGGTTCGTCGCGCCGGCCGGCAGCACCGCGAGGAGGTTGTCGAGGTTCAGCCCGAGGACGCTCCCCGACAGGAACCGGCCCGAGGCCTGCGCGACCGGGTCGTCGGCGGTGGCCGGCCCGGCGGTGAGCAGCAGCCCCGCGGCCGAGAGACCCGTCGCCGTCGTCAGCGCGACCGCGCGCCGGCCCGCGCCGGCCCGCGGGTTCGGTCGCCGGTGCGTTCCGCGCCGCCGCGTGCTCGTCGACCCGCGATGTGCTGCCATCCCTGGCTCCCCCTGCGTCGTCCGGTCCGTCGGCCGTCCATCGGTCGGGGGCCGGTCGACCTGAACGGATCGACCGGATTCGCGGGTATGGGAAAGCTCACCTAACCCCAGGTCGGGCCCGGGTCAGCCCGGGTCAGTACCCGAAGTCCTGCACCCAGTAGTTCCCGGTCGCGTTGTGGCCGACGCCGATGGCCCGGAAGCGGCAGTTGAGGATGTTCGCGCGGTGGCCCGGGGAGTTCAGCCAGCCGGTCATGACGCGTTCGGTCGAGGGATAGCCGCGCGCGATGTTCTCCCCGCCCGGCTTCTTGAAGCCGGTCTTCCTGATCCGCGCGATCCACGAGCGACCGTCGGCGCTGGTGTGACTGAACAACGTCGTCCGCGCCATGTCATCGGCGTGCCGCTGCGCCGCCGCCGTCAGCTTGGGGGCCACCTTCACCGGCTTGCAGCCCTGCTTCGCCCGGGCGGCGTTCACCGCGGCGACGATCTCCTTCCGCAGCTGGCCGCGGGTCGCGTCGCTGACTGCGACGGCCTCCGCGGAGGTGCTCTGCAGCATCGGGGTGAGGACGGTCAGGCCGAGGACCGCCGCCGCGGCGGTGCGGGCCAGGGGGGCATGCGACATCGAGGGTCTCCTGAAGGAACGTCGTGAGGTGTCTCGGACCCGCTCGTCGAATGGCCGTCGCGGTTCGCTGTGAATGTCGGACTTGGACCGGTCGCCCTTGAGGAACCGTGAGGTGCGTCTCGCCGCCGCGCCGAGCAACCATCCGTTCGGACGATCCCGGATCGAAACGGGCCGAACCGGATCTCAAGACCCAGGGCCGCCGGGCCGGGGTTTCTCCTGATCAAAGCAATCTGACGGTTATTCAGACCTTGTCAGCTTTGGTGCAGCTCGTTCCCAGGGGGTGGCCGGTGAACGTCCAGCAGGTTCCGCGGGCCGATCGCCGGTTGCTCGACGTCCGCGTCGCGGAGTTCCTCGCGCAGTGAGCCGTCAGGACCCGGGGATCCGGGCCAGCCGGACGTCGTCGAGGAGCGAGAGCAGGCGGCCGACCTGGATCGGCTTGGTGAAGTAGTCCACGGCTCCCAGGGCAAGGACCCGCTCCGCGCGGCCCGGGGTCGCGTCGGCGCTGACCACGACGACCGGCACCGCGGCCGTCCGCGGCTCGGCCCGCAGTCGCGTCAGCACGTCCTCGCCGCGCAGGTCGGGCAGGTGGAGGTCGAGCAGGATCAGGTGGGGCGGGTCGGCGATCGCGAGGTCGATGCCGACCTGTCCCTGCCCGGCCGTCACGAGCCGCCAGTCCGGCCGCCGACTCACGATCTCCTGCAGGAGGCGGACGTTCGCCGGGTTGTCCTCGACGGCGAGGACGACGAGGGTCGACTCCGCGCTCGCCCGCGCGGCCGGCAGCCGGATCTCTCCCGTCGGCCGGTCCGCCGCCGTTCCCGGCGCCGCGGCCGCGGGGAGCACCAACCGGAACGTGCTGCCCGCGCCCAGTCGGGACTCGACCTCGATGCGCCCGTCCATCGCGGACGCGAGGCGTTGCGAGAGCGCGAGCCCGACCCCGGTCCCCTCGATCTCGCTGTTCGTCGCACCCAGCCGCTCGAACGGGGTGAACAGGCGGTCGAGGTCCTCCGCGGCGATGCCGACGCCGCTGTCGGTCACCTCGATCGCGGTCGTGGCGTCCCCGACCCGGCACCGCACCACGACGAAGCCGCCCGGCCGGTTGTACTTGACCGCGTTCGAGACGAGGTTCAGCACGACCTGCTTGGTGCGCTGCCGGTCGGCCAGTACGTGCCCCGGGCTGCCGACCACGTCGGAGACGTCGAGCGCGACGCCGCGGTCGGCGGCCAGCGGGGCCATCAGCTCGACCACCTCGCCGACGACGGCCGAGACGCGAACCGGCTCCAGCGACAGCGTGAGCTGCCCCGCCTCGATCCTCGAGATGTCGAGCACCTCGTTGATCAGGTCGAGCAGGTGGACCCCGGCCCGCCGGATCTGACGGGCGCTCTCCTTCTCCCCCTCGGGCAGGTCCATCTCCAGCAGTTGCGCGAACCCGAGCACGGCGTTGAGGGGCGTGCGGAGCTCGTGGCTCATCCGCGAGAGGAACTCGCTCTTCGCCCGGTTGGCCTCCTCCGCGGCGACCCGGGCCGTCTGTGCCTCGGACTTCCACAGCTGCCAGCGGGACGCGACGTCCGTCAGCCGGCGGGAGACGACACCGATCTCGTCGCGGCCCGGATCCACGAAGTCGGGGACCTCCCCCTCGCGCAGGCCGTCGGTCCGGGCGACGACCCGTTCCAGACGGCGCGTCACTCCCACCGTGAAGGCCAGCATCGCCGCGACGCCGCCGGCGATCCCGAGGCCGAGCGCGACGACGGTGATCACCGTCCCGCGGTCGATCCACCGGTCCTCGGACCGCAGCCGCCGCTCCGCGAGCAACCGGTCCTCGGTGCGCCAGACGTCGGAGAGCAGCTCGCGCAGCTCGTCGGTCGAGGCCTTCTGGCGGTCGACCCAGGTGCGGACGAACCGCGAGTCGGCGTTCCCCCGCGGGGGCTCGCGCAGCTGGTAGCCGTCGTCGAGCAGGGTGCGCACGCGGGCCAGGCGCGCGGCCTGGTCCGGCGAGTCGCCGACGAGCGCCGTCAGCTCGTCGAGCACCTGGGGCAGACGTCCCCGCGCCGCGGTCGTCGGAGCCAGGTACTGCCGGTCGCCGGTGGCGAGATACCCCCGGATGCCGGTCTCGCCGTCGATGACCAGGCGGTAGGCCTGGGCGAGCTTGTCCTGCGCCTGCCGGGTGTCCTCCACCCGCTCCTGCGAACGGTCGGTCTGCGCGAGGACCGAGAGGAACACGACGGCGGCGACCACGAACGCGAACAGCGGCAGGGCGAGGACGAGCACGCCCTTCGTGCGGAGGGAGCGGTCCGACCACCACCGACCGAAGACGCCCCGCTGACGGTCCGTCATCTCGGTTTCACTCCGGCGGCCGACCGTCGTCCCCGCGACAGAACCGCAGCACCTCGTCCAGCGGCAGCGGACGGGCGATCAGGTACCCCTGCGCCCACGGCACGGCCAGCTCCCGCAGCGACTCCAGCTCGGCGGCGGTCTCGACCCCTTCCGCCAGGACCCCGGAACCGGTGTCCGTCCCGAACCGGACCAGCGCGCTGGCCAGGGCCCGGCGCGTCGGATCCCGGTCTACGCCGCGGGTGAGCGACAGGTCGAGCTTGACGATGTCGGGCGAGAGCGCGACCAGGTGCTGCAGCCCGGCGTACCCGGCGCCGGTGTCGTCGACGGCGAGCCGCGCGCCGCCCTTGCGCAGCGGTTCGGCCGCGGCGTTCAGCGCGTCGTAGTCCTCGACCGGCACCTGCTCGGTGAGTTCGAGAACCAGCCGCTCGAGCACCGGCTCCGTCACGGTCGCGAGGCGATGGGCGCGGTCGAGCAGGACCGACGGCGTCAGGTTGACCCCGAGGAGGACGTCGGCGGGAAGCGCGTTCAGCGCCGCCAGGGCCTCCTCGATCGCCAGCATCTGCAGTTCCACGCCCAGCCCCACCCGGTCCGCCTCGGCGAACCAGACGTCGGGAGTGCGCGCGAACTCACCGGGGAACCGGGCGAGGGCCTCGACCCCGACGACCCGGCCGGTGCGCACGTCCGCGACGGGTTGGTAGAGGACGGTCAGAGCCCGCTCGTCGAGGACGCGGCGGATCCGTGCCTCCTGCTGCGACCGCTCGCCGCGTTCGGCCTCGGCGTACGCACGCTGCTCGTCGACCTTCGAGCGCAACCACCGGTTGTGCAACCGCAGTTCCTTGTGCAGGGCGTTCGTCTGCAACAGGTTGCGGACCCGGAGCACGACCTCCGTCGCGTCGAAGGGCTTGGTCACGAAGTCGTGGGCGCCGGTGGCCAGCGCGCGCCGCATCGCCTCGGTGCTGACGTCCGCGGTCAGCACCAGCGCGGGCAGGTAGGAGCCGGCGGCGCGTTCGACGATCCGCTCCAGGACGGCGTAGCCGTCGAGGTGGGGCATGTGCAGGTCGACCAGCGCGAGATCAGGACGCTGGGCCAGTCCGGCGACGGCCTCGCGCGGGTCGGTGTACGCGCGCACGTTCCGCAGACCGGCGCGCTCGAGGATCGCCGTCAGCAGCGCGACATTCGCCCGGTTGTCGTCGACGACCAGGACGTCCGCATCGGCGAACCGCTCCAACATGTCGAGATCCCCGCCCCCCGGTGCGTGCGCCCGACCGCCACGGCGCGAGAACTGCCTCCCCGCCTCCCTCACCGACTGCAGTCGGGGAACTACGATCTGTACGTATCCCGATCGCGCCCGGACGAATCCTGCGATGTGGCGGATTCACCAATTTCGTCCCGGCCTCGCCCAGCCCGATCGGGTGCAAGATCACCGAAGTCCGTGCGGCGGACCCGCGTTCTGCCGCACTCTGATCTTGACGACTGACCTGATTCGGGGGGCACAACCATGACCGGTGCACGACGGCCGAACCTCCGGCGCGCCTTGGCCGCCGCTGGGGCTATGGCCCTGCTGACCACGCTGGCCGCGTGCAGCAACGATGACGACGACCCCGTGGCGGAGCCCGCCCCGGCAGCCACCGAGAGCGCGGCACCCAGCGAGGAGCCCGCGCCCACGACCAACCCGGACGCCTCCGGCCCCGAGGCCGGCTACGGCGTCGGCGCGGTCAACGTCCGCTCCGTCCACCTCACCTCGTGGGCGTGGGGCGACGCGGCGACCAAGGACCCGGTCGTCGCGCTGATCAAGGCCGGCAAGCTCGACAACGTCCAGCTCGACATCAAGGACGAGGACGGGATCGTCGGCTACGACTCGCAGGTCCCGTTGGCCGTCGAGGCCAAGACGGTCTACAAGCCCAACGGCACGGCGCGGTTCGACCTCGCCGCGACCGTCAAGGAGATCCACGACCTCGGCGCGACCATCACCGGGCGCATCGTGGCCTTCCGCGACCCGCGGTTGGGCAAGTGGGCGCTGAACGCGGGCAAGATGGACATGCTCATCCAGGACAGCGCCGGCAAGCCCTACCCGGCCGGCAACTACGGCGTCGGGGCGTTCACGAACTTCGCGAACAACGACGTCATGGAGTACAACATCCAGCTCGCCGAGGAGGCGGCCAAGGCCGGCTTCGACGCGATCATGTACGACTACGTCCGCAAGCCCGAGAACAGCGGCCAGGTCTACCCGGGCATCGGGGACAAGACCCCGGCCGAGGGCATCACCGCCTTCCTCGCCAAGGCGGCCCCGCGCATCCGCGCGGCGGGCGCTGCCGCCGGCGCCGCGGTCTACGGCATCTCGTCGTTCGCGCCGTCCTCGGTCGCCCAGGACATCCCGGCGATGGCCAAGGTTCTCGACTTCGTCTCGCCGATGATCTACCCGTCGCACTGGAACAAGGGCGAGTACTCGGTCGCCTCCCCGGTCGACCAGCCGTACGACATCGTCAAGCAGTCGATGATGGACTTCAACCGGATGATGATCGGCACGAAGTGCCAGGTCGTCCCGTGGCTGCAGAACTTCAGCTGGCCGAAGACCTACACCGCCGCGGACGTGGCCGCGCAGATCAAGGCGGTCAAGGACACCGGCATCAACAGCTGGTACCTGTGGAACGACTCGTCGAAGGTCGGCATCGGGGCCCCGGCCCTGCAGCCGGGCAAGGCCGAGGACAACAAGCCGGGCCAGATCCTCTACTCGATCAACAAGCCGGGCAACAAGTCCGAGGGCAGCACGGACATCGAGAAGGCCCGCAAGGTCTTCGAGGCCTACCTGGCCTGGCTCGAGGGCGGGCGTCAGGGCACCTTCAAGAACCCGCTCGACGAGCCGGCCGCGACGCCGGAGCCGACCTCCTCGTCGTCGGACAGCGAGTCCTCGCCGGAGCCGTCGGCGACGGCCACGCCGTAAGTAGTTTCAGCAGCAGCAGCGCGACAGGCGCGGCGCCCCACCCGGGGCGCCGCGCCTTGCACGTTCTGCGCCTAACCTCGGACCGATGAGATCCACCCGCACCGCCGTTCGTGCCCTGGCGGCCCCGCTCGCCGTCGCCCTCGCGGTCGCCGGGTGCGGGGACCTGACGGGGTCCTCGGCCGGCGAACCTGGGCCCGCGGCGGCGAACGCCGCGGCGGTCTCCCCCGAACGGGACGCGGTGCTCACCCGGCCGCTGGCCGGCGAGCAGCCGCTGCTGCCGCCCGATCCGCAGCAGCTCGCCCAGTACCTGACCGTCGCCGAGGACGTCGTGCGCGACCGCGCCGAGAGCCCCGCCCGGGTCGCCGCCGCGGGCTGGGCCGCCCAGCACGCGTACCGCGCCCTGCACAGCCGACCGGAGTGGCAGCGCACGGTGCTCGCCGCGCTGCCGGCGCCCTACCGCAAGCTCGCCCGGCACCAACTGCGGGCCGGGGAGGCCCTGGCGAAGCTCGTGAGCAAGCCGGCGACCACGATGCCGGCCTGGCGGATCGTCGAGCCGGAGCCGGCGGCGAACCTGCGCCGCTACTACGCGGCGGGCGAGCGGCGCTTCGGGGTGCCGTGGGAGGTCCTCGCCGCGATCAACCTCGTCGAGACCCGGATGGGCCGCATCGTCGGATACTCCACCGCCGGGGCGCGCGGGCCGATGCAGTTCATGCCCGCCACCTGGCGCGCGTACGGGCGCGGCGACATCGACGACGCGCACGACTCGATTCTCGCCGCCGCCCGCTACCTCGCCGCGAACGGCGGGGCGGACGGCACCAGCGCCGGCCTGCGGCGCGCCGTCCGCCGGTACAACAACTCCGAGCACTACGTCACCGGCGTCCTGCAGTACGCGGCCGTGCTCCGCGCCGACGAGCGCGCGTACGCGTCCTTCCACGCCTGGCAGGTGTACTACCGGACCCGTGCCGGGGACGCCGTGCTCCGCGTCGGGTACTCCTCGCGGACCACTCCCCCGGCGAAGCAGTGGCTCGCGGAGCACCCCGAGGCGCGGGTGCGGTACTTCTGACCGCACCACGCGCCTGACGGCACGTCAGTCGTCCGCGATACCCGCGGCTTCCTTCGCGAGGTGCTCGACCTGGTCCGCCGGCACCGTGTCGGAGACGTCGACGACGCCGACGCGCGGGCCGACCTGCAGCACGATGTAGCCGCCGTACACGCGGTCGCTGTCGAACGCCGGGAAGTACACGACCTTGCGGTCCGCCTCGTCGATCACCGTCACCGGGTCGCCGTAACCGAAGTCGCCGCCCTGGATCGCCGCGCACTCGTCGACGAGCGACACGATCTCGTTCGCGGCGACCCGCGCCTCCTGCGCGTTCAGGGTCTGCGCGAGCTGGTGGGTGACCTGTCGGTTGTCGCTGCCGGTGAGGCGGGTCCCGATCCGCGTGACGCCCTGGACCGGCAGGACGTCGGCGAAGGTGCTGTCGCCGGTGCACGGACCGAGCCGCGCGTTCTGGCCGAGCGACGTGCGGTCGAACGAGTGCCCGGTGACGTCGAAGTACATCCGCTCACGCAGCAGGTTCTCCTCCGACAGCGCGTCCGCCGGCCCGCCCGTCGGGTTCGCCGCGGGGGTCCCGGCCGGTGTCGCGGCGGGCGAGGGCGTCACCTGACTGACCTCGGCGTTGTCGTCGCCGCTCAGCAGGGCCGCGGTGGCGCCACCCCCGATCCCGAGCACGGCGGCGGTGACGGCGGCGATGGTGGCGGTGCTGCGCTTCATGGTGTCCTCCCCTGTCGTCGACGGGCGGCGCGGTCTGCCGTCCCACCCCGCTTGATGCGCGGGGCCGCGGTTTCGTCGGCGACACGTTGTGTGAGCTGGATCACAGTCGTGCGCGCAGGAACGTGCGAGCCACGGAGATGCGCTCCCGAACGGTCGAGAGCGGCGTCCCCGTGATCGCGGCGATCTCCTCGTACGGGAGCGAGCCGAGGTCGCGCAGCACGAACGGCTCGACGACCTGCGGTTTCGCCTCCTCCAGGCGGGCGAGCGCCTCCATCAGGTCGATCCGCGTCCCCGCGATGACGCTCGTCGTGCGGGGGTCCGCCGTCTCGGGCAGCTCGATCGCGCCGTTCTCGATCGCCTGCCGCCGCAGCCGGCGGTACGTCATGCGTGCACTGTTCGAGGCGATGACGGTGACCCAGCCGCGGAACGTGCCGACACCGCGGTAGCTGCCGAGATTCTGCGCGATCGCGACCAGCGCGTCCTGCGCGGCCTCCTCGGCGTCGTGGGTGTGCGGCAGGAACCGCGAGCACCGGCGCACGACGAACGGGCGGAGCTCGCGGAGCAGCTCCTCCAGCGCGGCCGCGTCCCCGGCGCGGGCGCGCGCCACGAGGGCGTCTTCGAGCGTCGTCGTACCGTCGTCGGAATCCACGGGCTGTCATGGTGTCTCAATGCAGTCGATCAAGCGAGTCGGTCGGTACCGACTCGTGCGTGTCATCGGGTCGGGCGCCTTCGCGACGGTGTGGCTCGGCGACGACCCGGCGCTCGAGGTGCCCGTCGCCGTGAAGGTGCTCGCGGACAACTGGGTGAACAACGCCGACGTCGTCGAGCGGTTCCTCGCCGAGGCGCGGATGCTGCGGCGCATCGACGACCCGCGCGTGGTGCGCGTCTTCGACGTCGGGGTGAGCGAGGCGGAGGCGCGGCCGTACTTCGTCATGGAGTACGTCCCCGGCGGGACGCTCGCGGACCGCATCGGGACGCTGAGCCCGGCGGACGCCCTGATTTTCGGCGTCGCGACGGCCGAGGCGGTGCAGGTGCTGCACGACGCCGGCGTCGTCCACCGCGACCTCAAGCCCAGCAACCTGCTCCTCGACGACCGGGTCACGCCGCCGCGGCTGATCGTCTCCGACCTCGGCAGCGCGAAGCTGCTCGCCGAGGCTTCGGGCATCACCGTCACGACCGGGACGCCGTCGTACATGGCGCCGGAGCAGATCAACCAGAGCGCCGGTTTCGACGCCCGCGCCGACGTCTACGCCGTCGCGGCCGTGACCTACCACCTGCTGGCCGGCGAGCCGCCGTTCTCGCACCGCACCGCGGCGTCGGTGGTGCACCGTGCCCCCGACTCCCGCCCGGTGCCCGTCGCCGCGCAGGTGGGTCGCCCCGCCGCGCTCGACTCCCTGCTCGCGCGGGCCCTGAGTTGGGACCCCGCGGCGCGCCCCGCGAGCGCGACCGAGTTCGCCCGCGGGTTGTCCCGATTCGTCCCGGAGGGGGCGGACGGCCCCGAGCCCACCGCCCCGGCTCGGGAGCTCCCCGGCGCCGTGGTCGTCGCCGGTTGCGTCCTGCTCGCGGCCCTGTGCTTCCTGCTCACGTACCTCGTGCTGGCGTGAGCGTGCCGGTCAGCCCGTCGGTGAGCCCGCCTGTGAGATCGCCGTGAGATTGGCAATGTCGATCGCATGAGCCCGAACGGTCAAGGCGGGGGCCGAGGTCGCCGATAGGAGTTCTCGGTGCCTGCACCGGGCACCGCCGCGAGACGTGCACGCCGAATCCCGTCGCCTGTCCCGCGGTCCGTACTACCGACGAGCGGCGGGAGCGGGAGAACCGGCAAGGCGGGCGCGAACCTGCGCGCCCTCGGGGTGAAGCCCTCCGCGGAGGGCCGGGCGTCCCTGGCGTCCGAATCCGACAGGTTTCCTTCCGCAGGCGGTCCTGGGGATCTCCATGACTCTTCCGCCCGCGATGACGCACGCCCGCATCCGCCTCCGAACCCACGTCCGCCGGATCGTGGCCACCGCACTCTCCCTCGTCACCCTCGTCACCCTCGCCGCCGTCGTCGTGCTCGGCGCCGGCGCCCTCGGCAGCAGCGCCGCCGCGGCCGGCCCGGTCGGCAAGACGCTGCGCCTGCAGAAGGTCGACCGCGTCCTGCACACGGCGAAGGCGCTGAAGGGCACGCCGTACGTCTACGGCGGCACGACCCGCCGCGGCTTCGACTGCTCCGGCTACACCCGCTTCGTCTACGCCAAGGCCGGCGAGAAGCTCCCCCGCACCTCCGGGCAGCAGTTCGCCCGCGCCCACAAGGTCGCGAAGAACAAGATCCGCCGCGGCGACCTCGTGTTCTTCCACCGCGGCGGCCGCGTCTACCACGTCGGCATCTACGCCGGGGACAAGCAGATCTGGCACGCCCCCCGCCCCGGCCAGAAGGTGAAGCTCGAGAAGATCTGGACCTCCGCCTGGCGCGCCGGCCGCGTCCTCTGACGTCAGCCCGCCCGGCTGTCAAGAAAGGGTGACACCCCTTACTCCGCAGTAAGGGGTGTCACCCTTTCTTGACGTGCACTGGAGATGACATCTCTTGTGCAGGCCTGACGTGCACTGGAGATGACATCTCTTGTGCAGGGGCCGGCGGTGCTGATGATGCGTCAGAGGCGTTGTCCTGCCGGGGTTCCAGGGCCGCGGCGGACCCAGGCGTCGACGAGAACAGACTGTCGGTGGTGCCGTCTAGGTTGATCAGTGATGACGGGGACATCGACAGCAGCAGCGGTTCCCACGCCGGGCGCGTGGGGCATCTCGTTGGGCATCGCGCCCAGCGAGGCCGAGCGCGCGTCGATGACCGGGGCCGAGTCAGTCGCGTTGCTGCGCGCCGCACAGCGGCAACTCAACGCCGCCCACGCGGTCTGGCTGGGCCTGGTGGCCGAGGTCGGGACCCGCGCCCTGGACTCCGAGGACGAGATCGTGCGCCTGCCCGCCCCGGACCGCTGGGGCGCCGACGAGGTCCGCACCGCGCTGCGGATCTCCGCCTACTCCGGCAACGAACTGCTCGACTTCGCCGGGGCCGTCGTCCACCGCTTCCCGAAACTGCACGCCGCCATGGCCGCCGGGGACCTGAGCATCGAACGCGCGAAGGTGATCCACTTCTGGACCCGGGACATGAGCGACGAGCACGCCCACACCGTCATCGACGAAGTCCTCGACCACTGCTCCCTTGACTCGGAGCGGCCGTGGACCAGTGAGCAGATCGGGGCCCGGTGCCGCAAACTCGGCATCCAACTCGACCCGGACTGGGCCCAACGACGGTTCGCCGAGGCCCACCGCGAACGGCGGGTGATCTCCTGGCGCAACGAGGACGGCACCGCCACCCTCGCCGCGCAGAACCAGGACCCCGCCCGCGTCGCCGCCGCCATCGCCCGGGTCCGCAAACTCGCTGATGACGCCAAACGGTCCGGGGATCCGCGGCCGGTGGATCACCTGCGCTCGGAGATCGCGCTCAACCTGCTCGACGGCACCTACGCCGACCTCACCGACGGCCAGATCCTCGCCCACCTCGCCACCACCCGCCCCGCCGACGCGGAGATGGGTGAGACCGACGTGCCGGAGCCCGAGCCGGAGCCGGCGCCCGCACCGCAGCCCGAGCCGGAGGCGGCGCCCCAGCCGGTGGCGGTGGCGCGGTCCCCGCACCGCGGGGTGCAGCTGACCGCGAAGGTCTCCACCCTGCTCGGGATCGACCGCGACCCCGCCGAACTCGCCGGACAGGGGCCGATCCACGCCGAGTACGCCCGCGACCTCGCGAAGCAGTTGTCCGCCGGGCAGTGGCGCTTCGCGGTCACCGGCCCCGACGGCTACGCGATCTCCTCCGGACTGGTCACCGCACGGCCGATCCGCTGGGAGCGGCGCCGGGCGGACGACCACGGCATCGTCGACCTCCTCATCCCCGCCGACCTGCTCGCCGCGCTCCTGGACGGCACGCTCACCAGCCCCACACTCAAGCCCTGGTGGCCGGTACTGGAGGACATCGCCGACCACGCCGCCGCACCCGCGCACACCGAGGACGAGGAGACCGGGGCCAAGGACGCCCGGCGCCGCTTCCCCCGCTCAGGACTACGCCGGGACACCCAACTCCGGATGACGACCTGCCAAGGCCCCGGCTGCCGCCTCCCCGCTGCCCGCTCCGAGATCGACCACACCCTCGACCACGCCCGCGGCGGTCTGGCCCTCGCCGGAAACCTCGGACCCCTGTGCGAGCACGACCACGACCTTAAATCGAAAGGCGGCTGGCAACTCATCCGCCTGTCCGACCACAAGGTCCGCTGGATCACCCGCCTCGGCGCTGTCTACGACGTCGAGATCCCACCCCTGATCGAACCCGACCGACCCGGCCGAGCCAGAGCACCCGGGGAACGACCACAACCCCGCCCCGCACCCGACGAGCCAGCCGCCTGAGGCTCCCGGGGCGGACAAGGTCGCCCGTCGGTCCTCGCCGCGGCCAAGACCCCTGACGTCTCGTCAGACCGTTACGCCTTCCAGCACGGCGAGGGCGGTGTCGAGGGCGGCGGCGGGGTCGGAGTCGAGGGTCCCGACGGCGGGGTCGAAGTTGAGGTCGAGGAACAGGTGGTCGACGCCGGCGGCGGCGTAGCGCTCGACGTCGGCGGCGATCTGCTCCACGGTCCCGGTCAGCGGCTTCCCGCCCGGAGCCATCGGCGCCGCGGTCACCACCGTCACCCCGCGGCAGACCAGCGCGAGCTCGGCCGGGTCACGGCCACCGGCGAGTGCGAACTCCGACAGCCGGGCCCGGACCTCGGGGACGCGATCCAGCGGGAGGCTCCCGACCAGGTGCCCCCGGCCGAACCTCACCGCGCGGCGGAGCGCGTTCTCGGTGTACCCGCCGACGAACAGGGGCGGGTGCGGCCGCTGCACCGGGGCGGGCAGAACCTCGCCCGGAGGCAGCGTCACGAACTCGTTCGCCGCCGCCTCCCCCGTCCAGGTCGCGACCAGCGCCTCCAGGTACGCGTCGAACCGGGCCCCGCGCCGGACGAACGGCGTCCCGACCGCGGCGTACTCGTCCTGCGACCAGCCGAGCGACACTCCGACGTCGAGGCGACCGCCGGACAGCACGTCGAGGGTCGCCAACTGCTTCGCGAGCAGGACCGGTGAGAACAGCGGCAGCATCAGGGAGCAGGTGCCGAGCCGGATCCGACTGGTGAGCGCGGCGACGTAGGCCAGGGGGGTGATCGGGTCGACGACGCTGCGGATCGTCGCCGGCCAGGTCGGGCCGGGTGCGGCCGGGAAGCTGTCCCGCGGCGAGTCGGGGTACAGCAACCGCTGCGAGGTCCACAGGCACGACCACCCGAGCTCCTCCGCCCGGCGGGCGACGGTCGCCTGGTTCGCGGGCGTGGCCCAGCGACCGGCGTACGGGAGGGCGAAGCCGAGCTCCATGACCGGCGAGCCTAGGCCCGCACGCGCGTCCGGCCGACGCGACGGAACTACGCTGCGTCCCGTGACCCCCGACGAGGCGCGGACCGCGTTCGCAGCGGCGCGGGTGGTCCGGCTCGCCACGGTGAACGCAGCCGGTGTCCCCCACCTCGTGCCGATCACGTTCGCGCTGCCGACCCCGGACGTCGTCGTGTTCGCCGTCGACCACAAGCCGAAGACGACGACCGCGCTGCGCCGCCTCGCGAACATCGCCGCGAACCCGGCCGTCGCCCTGCTGGCCGACGAGTGGTCCGAGGACTGGACGCAGTTGTGGTGGGTACGCGCCGACGGCCTCGCCGCGGTGCTCAGGGACGAAGACCCGCACCGCGACGAGGCCGTCGCTGCGCTGTGCACGCGCTATGCGCAGTACCGCGACCGTCCACCCGCCGGGCCGGTGGTGTGGATCGAGGTGCAGCGCTGGAGCGGCTGGACCGGCTCCTGAGCCGGACGATCAGCCCGCGTTGACCTTCGGCAGGATCTCCTCGGCGAGGCGCTTGAGGTCGTCCATCGTCTTCTCGGTCGGGACGTCGGCGAACGGCGGCCACAGCAGCGGCATCGTCATGCCGGCTTCCTTGTAGGCCTTGAGCCGGTCGGTGATCTGGCCGACGGAGCCGACGAGCAGGTTGGTGCCCTTGCCGGCCGGGGACTGGTCCATGTCCACGTCGGTGATGACGAACCAGATCATCGAGCACATGTCGAAGTTGTCCGGCAGCGCCTTGCCCATCTCGCCGAGCTCGTTGTTGATCTCGGTCTTCCAGCGGGCGATCTCCTCGGGCGTGTCCTGGATGCCGATCCAGCCCTGGAGGCCGTACTTCGCGATGCGCTTCGCCGAGCGCTTCGGGTCCTTGAGGCCGGAGAAGTAGATCGGCGGGCCGGGCTTCTGCAGGGGCTTGTGCCCGAAGCCGCACAGGTCGAAGTCCGCGAACTCACCGTGGTACTCGAAGAGGTCGTTGCTCCAGATGCCCTGCATGATCTCGATCGTCTCCCGCACGTGCGCGTGGCGGCGCGGGAAGATGTCCGACGCGCTGGCCGCCGCGAACTCCTCGGGCATCCATCCGGACCCGACGCCGACGTTGAGGCGTCCGCCGGCGAGGTGGTCGATCGTCGCGAGCTCGGTCGCGAGCACGCCCGGCGACCGGTAGGGGGTGTCGATGATGCTCATGCCGACGCGCAGCTTCGACGTCTTCGCCGCGAGGTACGGAATCAGCGGGTACCCCTGGAACCACTCGCCCCGGGCGGCGACCGGCATGCCCTTCGGGAACTCCGACATCATGCCGAAGGAGTACTGCAGCTCCTGGCGGTCCGACGCCTCGGGGACGACGATCCGGTCCAGGGTCCACACCGAGTCGAAGTCGAGCTGCTCGGCGAGCGCCGTCAGGTCCTCGATCTCCTTGAGGGTGACCTTGGTCCGGAAGTTCGGAAGGTACAGAGCGAGCCTCATGCGTGCGGCCTCCTTGCCGTGCGTTGTCAGGTGGGAGTGACCCTAGCCACACCTCCTATGGTTTTCGGATGAATGCCGACGCGTCCGGAGCCGAAACCCTCAGGGAACCCTCGCCCGCCCGCATCGCCGCCTCCCCGCTGCGCGCATACCTGGACTGGCTCGAGTCCCGCGAGGCCCGCCCGTTCCCCGACCACGACGCCCTGTGGGCCTGGTCGGTCGAGGACATCGACCGGTTCTGGACCTCCCTGGCCGAGTACTACGACGTGCACTTCTCCACCCCGTGGACGCAGGTCCGCACCGCCGACCCGATGCCCCGCACCCGGTGGTTCCCCGGGGCGCGGCTGAACTGGGCGGAACACCTGCTCCGGCCCGGCGCGGACGACGACGTCGCGCTCGTCTGCCTGACCGAGGGCGGGACGCCGGCCCGCGAGATCACCCGGGCGGACCTGCGCCGGGCGGTCGCCGCCGCGGCGGGGTGGCTGCGCCGCGCCGGGGTCCGGCCCGGGGACCGGGTCGTCGCCTATCTGCCGAACACCGAGCACGCGGTGATCGGCGCCCTCGCGGCCGGGACGGTCGGCGCGGTGTGGGCG
This sequence comes from Sporichthya brevicatena, assembly GCF_039525035.1. Lineage (NCBI taxonomy): Bacteria > Bacillati > Actinomycetota > Actinomycetes > Sporichthyales > Sporichthyaceae > Sporichthya > Sporichthya brevicatena. The sequence continues at coordinate 69,353 of NZ_BAAAHE010000030.1, read as the reverse complement.
TGCTGCTCACCCGACTTCGGCGCCGAGGGCACGATCGGCCGCCTCGCCCAGCTGGAGCCGACCGTGCTGATCGCCACCGACGGCTACCACTGGAACGGCAAGGAGGTCGACCGCAGCGACGTCGTCGCCGAGCTGCGCGCCCAACTTCCGACGCTCCGTCACTTCGTCCACGTCCCGTACGTGTTCGACCGGCCGCACCCGGAGAACTCGACGCCCTGGGGCGACCTGCTCGCCGAGGACGCCCCGGCGGAGTTCGAGCCGGTCGAGTTCTCGCACCCGCTGTGGGTGCTGTTCACCTCCGGGACGACGGGCCTGCCGAAGGGCCTCGTGCACGGGCACGGCGGCATCACCCTCGAAGGCCTGAAGTGGGCCGGCCTGTACGCGGGTCTCGACCCGAACGAGCGCCTCTTCGCGTACACCTCGACCGGGTGGGCGCTGTGGAACATGCAGATCAACGCCCTCGCCACCGGCGCGAGCATCGTGCTCTACGAGGGCAGCTTCAACCACCCCGTCGGAGCGGTGTGGGAGGCGGCCGCACGCACCGGCGCGCACGTCGTCCTGCTCGGCGCGGCGGTGGTGACGGCGACGTCGAAGTCCGGCATCTCCCCGCGGCGCGAGTTCGACCTGAGTGGCCTGCGGCACGTCATGGTCAGCGGGTCGGCGCTGCCGTCGGACGGCTACCGCTGGGTCATGGAGCACATCAGCCCCGACGTCCGCATCGACTCCACGAGCGGCGGCACCGACGTCAGCGGCGCGTTCGTCGGCGGCAACGAGTACGCCCCGGTCCAGGTCGGGCGCATCGGCGGCAAGCTCGCGGGCTGCGACTGCGCGGCCTGGGACGACGACGGCAAGCCGCTGGTCGACGCCGTCGGCGAACTCGTCGTCACCCAGCCGATGCCGTCGATGCCGGTCCACCTGTGGAACGACCCCGACGCCGCCCGCTACACCGAGGCGTACTTCGACACCTGGCCCGGCGTGTGGCGCCACGGCGACTGGGTGACGATGCACTCCGACGGCAGCATCACCGTCCACGGCCGCTCGGACGCCACACTCAACCGGCACGGAGTGCGTCTCGGCAGCAGCGACTTCTACGACGTGCTCGAGACGATGCCGGAGATCACCGAGACGCTGGTCATCGGCAACGACCTGCCCGACGACGGGTACTGGCTCGGCCTGTTCGTGGTGCCCGCGCCGGGGCACGCGCTGGACGACGCGCTCCGGCAGAAGATCGTCGACACCCTGCGCACCCGCCTGTCCCCCCGGCACGTCCCCGACGAGATCGTCGAGGCCCCGGCGGTCCCCCACACCCTGTCCGGCAAGCGCCTCGAGGTCCCGATCAAGAAGTTGCTCCGCGGCACGCCCCTGGAGCGGGCCGCGAACATCGCCGCCGTCGACGACCCCGACGCCCTGCGCTGGTACGCCCGGTACGCGGAGCAGTTCCGGCGGGAATGACACCGCCCCGTCCGTCGCTGCACCTGTCGTGAGTGAAACTTCAGCGGTGACCGAGACCCTGCCCGTCGGCGTACTGGACTTCGTGGGGATCGAGTACGGCGAGACCGCCGGCGACTCGATCCGCGGCGCGGTGGAGATCGCGCGCGGGGTGGAGGCCGCCGGCTACCACCGCTACTGGGTGTCCGAGCACCACAACATGCGCAGCCTCGCCTGCAGTGCGCCGGAGATCCTGATCGCGCACATTGCGGCGCAGACCGAGCGGATCCGCGTGGGCGCGGCGGGGATCATGCTGCCGAACCACGCGGCGTTCAAGGTCGCGGAGCTCTTCCGCACCCTGCTCGCCATGCACCCGGGGCGGATCGACCTCGCCCTCGGCCGTGCACCGGGCACCGACCCGCTCACGGCCCACGTGCTGCGCCGCGGGCTGAACATCGACCCCGGGGCCGAGTTCCCCGGGCAGGTCGCCGAGCTGGTCGCGTTCCTCGGCGACGGCTTCCCCGAGGGCCACCCGTACGCACCGCTGGTCGCCGCGCCGGTGATCGAGGAGCAGCCGGAGATGTTCGTGCTCGGCTCCAGCGGCTACGGCACCCGGTTCGCGGCCGTCAACGGCCTGCGCGCGGCGTTCGCCCACCACATGAGCCCCGAGATCGCCGTCGAGGCCCTGCGCGCCTACCGCCGCGAGTTCGAACCCCGCCGTCCCGGCGACGAGCCCTACTCCGTCATGTCCGTGCTGACGTTCGCCAGCGACGACCCCGACGACGTCGCCGAGTTCGAGGCGGCGTGGACGCTGATGATGCGCAACCTCGCCCGCGGCATCAAGGACCCGCTGCGCCCGCAGGACATCGTCGAGCTGGCGCGCTCGGAGTCCTTCCGCCGCGCCGAGCGGGACCGCACCCGCATGGTGGTCGGGGAGGCCAAGGCCGTGGCCGAGCGCCTGCTGGAGCTCAAGGAGCAGGCCCAGGTCGACGAGATCGTCGTCGTCACCCCGAGCCTGGACCGCGCGCGGCGGGCCCGCAGCCTCGCCGACGTGGCCGAGGCCTGGCGCCAGGCCGCCTGACCCCGCGGGACGGGCCCGCGGTCAGTCGACGCCGACCGCGCAGGAGACGTCCGGGTGGATCTCGAAGACGGTGTCGAGCCCGGTGATCCGCACGACCCGGAGCACACGCTCGTTGATCGCGGCCAGGCGGAGGGTCCCGCCGACGGTGCGCAGGCGCTTGAGCCCGCCGACGAGGACGCCGAGGCCGCTGGAGTCCACGAACGTGACGTCACGGAGGGAGACGATCACGTCCGTCGCGCCCTGATCGGCGAGGTCGGAGAGCACGGAACGCAGCACGGGGGCCGTGTGGGCGTCGAGCTCGCCGCGGACGTGCGCGACCGTGCTGACGCCTTGTGTTTCCACTGAGACGGTGAGATCCATGGGTGCCTTAGAAAGTCGCACCGCCGGTGTCTTCAGCGGAGTCGGACATCTCGACACTAGCGCACCTTTCGGTTGACAGGGGCCGCGTCGGCGAACGAAAGTCGGCCTCCCCACCCCCGATCCGCGCGAATCTCCGGCGCGGACACCACTCGACAGGACGACGAAGCGTGGACGAACGGCCGGATCTCGCCGGGACGCTGCTGGCGTTGGCGGACGACTTCGTCGCCCTCGGCCGCGTGACGCTGGCGATCGCGGACGAGCAGGACCTCCTCGCCGCGGTCGCGCGGGTGGCCCAGGCGCGGATCGAGCCAGCGGAGTGGGTCAGCATCACGACCCTGGCCGGCGGCGAGTTCCGCACGATGGCCAGCACGGACCCGCGGGCCGAGCGGGCGGACGCGATCCAGTACGCGGTCGGCTCCGGGCCGTGCGTCGACGCGATCCTGGAGGAGAACGACGTCCTCGTCCGCGACCTGCGGACCGACGAGCGCTGGCCGACCTTCGGCCGCCGCGTCGCCGACGAGTTCGGCGTCCGCAGCATGATGGCGTTCCGCCTGACGATGGACGTCAAGGACACCATCGCCGCGCTCAACGTCTTCAGCTGCGCCGTCGACGCCTTCGACGCCGGAGCCGTGGCCACCGGGCGGCTGATGGCCACCTACTCGGCGCTGGGGCTGAACTCGATCGCCGACCGGCGCCGGGCCGAGGAGCTGCAGCAGGCCCTGGGGACCGCGCGGGAGATCGGGATCGCGATCGGCGTCCTCATGGTCAACGAGCAGCTCACCCGCGAGCAGGCGTTCGACGTCCTGCGCGCCCACAGCCAGGACCAGAACCGCAAGCTGCGCGAGATCGCCGCCCACGTCGCCGAGACCGGCGCGCTCCCCCACTTCAACGGGCACGCTGCCCAGAGCTGACGACGCTCCGGCCACGACCCACGTACCGTGGAGGGATGCGTGATCTTCGCCGGAGCTGGAGCTACCACGAGTCCGTGCTCAAGGAGCTCTCCGGCGAACGCGCCAACACCCTCGGCCGCGCCGGCGTCCGGCTGAACGAGGCCCTCACGGCCTACGCGTCGGTCCTCGAGACCGGCGCCGACCCCGATCGCGTCGAGACGGCCCTGACCGAGGCCCGCGACGCCGCCTGGGCCCTCGTCGTCCAGCGCGAGTGCGCCGGCTTCCGGTCCAAGGACTTCACCTGGCTACGGGAGCACTGGGGCGTCCCGGAGGAAGTGCTCCGGCGCATCTGACAGTCAGTCAGACTGGCCGCGGTCCAGCAGGACGTCCACCGCGACCGCTCCGCTCCGGCCCACCACCAACGGGTTCACCTCGAGTTCGCGCACCCCCGGCGCTCGGCCGGCCCGGCTGATCCGCTCCACGGCCGCCACCGCGGCCTCGACGTCACGCGCGGGCGCACCCCGATGACCGGCGAGCAGGGGCCAGCACCGCAGCGAGGAGAGCAGGGCCCGCGCGGTGTCGGCGCTGACGGGCGCGAGAGCGTGGGCGAGATCGCGGTGCAGTTCGACCTCGGTGCCGCCCCGGCCGACGGTGAGGACCCCGGGCCACCCGTCCGCCGGGGCGGTCACCGACACCAGCAGCTCCACTCCCCCCGGGATCTGCTCCTGCACCAGCACCGCCTGCGCCCCCGGGACCGACGACAGGAGCTCCGCGGCCTCCACGACCGCGCGATCCGCCGGCACGTCGAGCCGCACCCCGCCGAGCTCGGTCTTGTGCTCCAGCCCGGGCGCGACCGCCTTCAACACGGCACGACCGCCGACCTTCGCGACGGCGGCGGCCGCGGCCTCCGCCGACTCGATCAGGACGGCTTCGGGAGTCCGCACCCCCAGGCGGGCGAGGAGCTCCCAGCCGTCGGCGAATCCGCCGACGGACGCCCCGTCGACCGCCACGGGCGATGCGACCGGCGACGGAGCGGCGGCGCCCAGGACCCGGGCGGCCAACGCCACCGACGACAGGACCGGGACCCCGGCGTCCGTGAGGATGCGGCGCGCCTCGGCGGTGGCGTCCTCCCCGGCCATCCACACGACGACGAGGGGCGGGGCGCCGGCGGGCGCGTCCCGCACCACCCGGGCGAGGTCGACCGCGAGCGTCCGGGCCACCTCGCCGACCAGCATCGTGAGGACGACGACCACCGCGTCGATGCTCGCGTCGGCCCGTACGGTCGCGCACACCCGGGCGAACGCGTCGCCCCCGTCGTTGAACTGCTGCGCGGTGACGTCGACCGGGTTCTGCACCGCCCCGAACGACGGGACCAGGGCAGTCAGCGCCTCCTGGGTCGCGGAACTGAGCTGCGGGACGGAGAGGTCGGCGTCGGCGCACCGGTCCGCGGCGAGGATGCCCGCCCCACCGGAACTGGTGAGAACGGCGACGCGGCGCCCGGTCGGCCGGGCCTGCCCGCGGAGCAGGGCCGCGGCCGCGAGCATCTCCTCCACGTCGTCGACGAGCACGACTCCGTGCTCCCGGGAGACCAGGTCGAACGCCGGGTGGTCGCCGAGCATTGCCCCGGTGTGGGAGAGCGCGGCCCGGCGCCCGGTCTCGCTGCGCCCACTGCGGAGCACGACCAGCGCGGTGCCGGCCGCCTCCGCCTCGACGGCCAGGCGCGCGTAGTCCTCCCCCCGGGGGAGGGACTCGGTGTACATCGCGAGGACCCGGATCTCCGGATCGGCCACCAGGACGCGCCCGATCTCCGTGAGGTCGACGTCGGCCTGGTTACCGGTGCTGACCCAGGCACTGAGATCGAGGCCGCGGGCCGCGGCCAGGTCCAGCAGCGATCCACCCACCGCGCCGCTCTGCCCGACGTACGCGATGCCGCTGCCGGTCTCGAGCGGTCGCGCGGCGGCCGCCGAGAACGTCGCGAAGAGGCGGCTGCGGGCGACGAACAGTCCCTGACAGTTCGGTCCGATCACCCGGACACCGGCCGCCCGCGCGGCCGCGACGAGGTCGGCCTGGAGCGCCGCCCCGTCCGCTCCGACCTCCGCGAACCCGGAGGCGAAGACGACGACGGCCGCCGCGCCGACGGCACCGGCCGCCTCCACGGTCGCGACGACGTTCTCGGCCGGGGTCAGGCACAGCACCAGGTCGACCGGACCCGGCACCGCGGCCAGGTCCGCATGACACGGCAACGACCCGAGCTCGGAGTACTTCGGATTGACCGGCAGCACTCGCCCGGCGTAGCCGCGGTCCCGCAGCCACTCCAGCGGCCGCGCCATCGGGTGTCCCGGTCGCCCGGACACTCCGACCAACGCCACCGAGCGCGGTCGGAACACCCGGGCCCAGTCCGTGACCCGATCGTCCGGCAGGCTCATCGCCGTCCTCCGCTCACCCGGGCACCCCTGCCCTCATCGCCATATCGGACACAATTTTGTATCCAATGTCCAGCGGCCGACCCAGCGATCGGAACGTTAGGCTGGTCCGGGAGGTGCCGATGGCCGCGATCGAACCCGCTCCCCCGCAGCGGACCACGACGGTGGAGCGCGCGATCTCCGAGATTCGCGCCCTGCTCCGGAGCCGTCAGCTCGTGCCGGGGCAGCAGGTCCGCCAGGAGGCCCTCGCCGGCCGCCTGGGGGTGAGCCGGATCCCGGTCCGCGAGGCACTCAAGGCGCTGGCGGCCGAGGGCATCCTCGACCACGAACCCAACGTCGGCTACACGGTCGCCCGGCTGAACGCGGCCGAGCTCGCCCAGATCTACCTGATGCGCCGGGCCCTGGAGACCGAGGTGCTGCGCGCGCTCCCCCGTCTAACATCGCTGCAGGTCAAGGAACTTGCGGCACTCAACGACGCCATCGGCGAGGCCGTCGAGCGCGCGGACGTCGCGGAGATTCTCGCCACCAACCAGGCCTTCCACTTCGCGGTGTTCGGCCTGTCCGGCCTCGACCTCGTCGTGGCCGAGATCGAGAAGCTGTGGCGCCGCAGCGAGCCGTACCGGACGCTGCACCTCTACGACAGCGACGGGCGCAAGCGGATCGTCCGCGAACACCGCCGGATGATCACCGCACTGCGCCAGGGCGACCACGAGCAGGTCGTCGCCCTGATGGACGCGCACCGCGACCTCACCGTGAGCGACCTCCACGCTGCACTCGCGTCACCGTCCAGCTGAGGCCGATTGCCTACTAAATTGCATACAATCTTGTGCTCGGCGCTCCGGAATCGCTAAGGTCGGCCATCCGTTCCTGGCCGTCCCGGAGGTCATTGATGACCGTGCTGCGGTCTGCGCTCGACCTGACGTCCGAGACGTACACGTCCAACCGCGCCCACCAGCTCGAGCTGCTCACCGCCTTGACGGAGCAGCTCGCGGTCGCCGCGGCCGGCGGCGGCGAGAGCGCCCTCCGGCGGCACCGGGAACGGGGGAAGCTGCCGGTCCGGGAGCGCATCGCCCTGCTGCTCGATCCGGACTCCCCCTTCCTCGAGCTCTCGACCCTCGCCGCGTGGGGCACCTCCTTCACGGTCGGCGCCTCGACGGTCACCGGGATCGGGGTGGTGTCCGGCGTCGAGTGCGTCGTCGTCGGACACGACCCGACCGTGCGCGGCGGGGCGATGAACCCCTACTCCCTGCGCAAGATCCTGCGCGCGCTGGAGATCGCCCGCATCAACCGGCTGCCGGTCGTCAACCTGGTGGAGTCCGCCGGGGCGGACCTGCCGACGCAGGCCGACCTGTTCGTCCCCGGTGGGCGGATCTTCCACGAGCTCACCGAGCTCTCCGCCCTCGCGATCCCGACGGTCGCGCTCGTCTTCGGAAACTCCACCGCCGGCGGTGCGTACGTGCCGGCGATGTGCGACTACGCCGTTCTCGTGGACCGGCAGGCGAAGGTCTTCCTCGGCGGCCCGCCGTTGGTCCGCATGGCGACCGGCGAGGAGTCCGACGACGAGTCACTCGGCGGCGCCGAGATGCACTCACGGATCTCCGGCCTCTCCGACCACCTGGCGGCCGACGAACTCGACGCGATCCGGCTGGGCCGGCAGATCGTCGCACGCCTCGGCTGGCGCAAGCAGGGTCCGCCGCCCGCCCCGCACGTGAGGGATCCCCGGTACGACCCGGACGAGATCCTCGGCATCGTCTCGGCCGACCCGAAGATTCCCTTCGACCCGCGGGAGGTGATCGCCCGCACCGTCGACGACTCCGACTTCGACGAGTACAAGCCGCTCTACGGCACGTCCCTCGTCACCGGGTGGGCGACGCTGCACGGGTACCCGGTCGGAATCCTCGCGAATCACCGCGGGGTGCTGTTCAGCGAGGAGGCGAAGAAGGCCACCGAGTTCATCCTGCTCGCGAACGCCTCCGACGTCCCCCTGGTCTTCCTCCAGAACACGACCGGCTACATGGTCGGTCGGCGCTACGAGGAGGGCGGCATCGTCAAGGACGGCGCGAAGATGATCAACGCCGTCACCAACAGCACGGTCCCGCACCTGACCGTGAACATGGCCTCGTCGTTCGGAGCCGGGAACTACGGCATGGCGGGGCGCGCCTTCGACCCACGCCTCCTGTTCTCCTGGCCGGGGGCGCGGCTCGCCGTCATGGGGGCGACCCAGTTGGCCGGGGTGCTCTCGCTCGTCGGCCGGGCCTCCGCCGCCGCGCAGGGACGGCCCTTCGACGAGGAGGCCGACGCCGACCGCACGCGAGCGATCGAGGCACAGATCGACGGCGAGTCACACGCGTTCGCCGTCTCCTCCCGGCTCTACGACGACGGCGTCGTCGACCCGCGGGACACCCGCACGGTGCTCGGGATGGCCCTGTCGGCTGCCCACTCGGGCCCGGTCAGCGGACGCCGCGGCTTCGGCGTCTTCCGGATGTGAGGCTCCGTCATGACGTTCCGTCCTGTCCGTAAGCTCCTCGTCGCGAACCGCGGGGAGATCGCCGTCCGCGTCCAGCGCACCGCGCACGACCTCGGGATCGCCACCGTCGCCGTGTACTCGGACCCGGATGCGGACGCCCCGTTCGTGGCGCTGGCCGACGAGGCGGTCCGCCTGCCCGGCGCCACCCCGGCCGAGACCTATCTGCGCGGGGACTCGGTGATCGCCGCCGCGCGCAGCACGGGCGCGGACGCCGTCCATCCCGGCTACGCCTTCCTGTCCGAGAACTCCGGGTTCGCCCGCGACTGCCAGGACGCCGGGCTGACCTTCGTCGGTCCGTCCCCCGCGGCCATCGCGGCCATGGGGTCCAAGCTGGAGGCCAAGGCCGTCATGGCCGCCGCCGGCGTCCCGGTGCTCCCGGGCGCGACCGTGGGACCCGGGGACGACGCCCGGGCGGCGGCCGACCGGATCGGCTACCCGGTCCTCGTCAAGGCCGCCTTCGGCGGCGGTGGCCGCGGCATGCGCGTCGTGCGGAACCCGGACGAGTTGGCCGGCGCCCTCGAGCAGGCCGCGCGTGAGGCCGCCTCGGCCTTCGGGGACGGCACGGTCTTCCTCGAGCGGTACGTCGAGCGGCCCCGGCACGTGGAGGTGCAGATCCTCGGCGACCACCACGGCACGGTCGTCTCCCTGTTCGAGCGGGACTGCTCGATCCAGCGCCGGCACCAGAAGATCGTCGAGGAGTGCCCCTCCCCCGCGGTCGACGCGCAGCTGCGCGCGGACCTCGGTGCGGCGGCCGTCGCGGCGGGCCGGGCGATCGGTTACACCAACGCCGGGACCGTCGAGTTCCTCCTCGAAGAGAGCGGGGCGTTCCACTTCCTCGAGGTCAACGCCCGCCTGCAGGTCGAGCACCCCGTGACCGAGATGGTCACCGGGCTCGACCTGGTCGCGCTCCAGCTCCAGGTCGCGGAGGGCCGTCCGCTGCCGGAGAGTGTGCGGGCCGCGCGCCTCGACGGCCACGCGATCGAGGTCCGCCTCTACGCCGAGGACGTCCCGGCCGGGTTCCTCCCGACCACCGGCACCCTCGACCGGTTCCACGTCCCCACCCCGGCCGGGGTTCGCGTGGACGCCGGGGTGTCGGACGGCTCCGTCGTCGGCCCGCACTACGACGCCATGCTCGCGAAGGTCGTCGCCCACGGCGGGACCCGGGACGAGGCCGCGCGACGACTGGCTCGTGTCCTCGCCCGGGCCGAGCTCCACGGCGTCGTCACCAACCGCGACCTGCTCGTGGGCCTCCTCGGCGACGAGGAGTTCCTCGCCGGACGCGCCGACACCGGATACCTGGACCGTCACCCGGAGCTGACGAACCCTCAGTCCGGCGCGGCGGCTCGCATCCACGCCACGGTGGCGGCGTTGGCCCGTCAGGCCCGCAACCGCTCCGCGGCCCCGGCGCTCGCCGGGTTCCCGTCGGGCTGGCGCAACGTGCCCGCCCCGCCGCAGTCGGTCTCCTACGCCGTCGGCGACCGGACGTACGCGGTCACCTACACGTTCCACGACCGCGGTGCCTTCGGCCGGGACGTGGACGTCGCGGTCGACGGCGAGGCTCTCCCCTGCCGGCTCGTCACCGCCGTCCCCGAACGGGTCGTGCTGGAGAGCGGCGGGGTCCGCCGGAGCTACCGCGTCCACACCGTCGGCGACCGCACCTACGTCGACGGACCGGACGGCGCCGCCACTCTGGTGGAACTGCCGCGACTGCCCGAACCCGGGTCCGTCGCGGCCCCGGGCTCCCTGCTCGCCCCCATGCCCGGGACGGTCGTCCGCGTGCTCGCCGCGACCGGCGAGTCCGTGACGCCGGGTCAGGCCCTCGTCGTGCTGGAGGCGATGAAGATGGAGCACACCGTCACCGCGCCCGCCGCCGGAACGCTGAGCCGCCTCACCGTCTCCCCCGGCGACCAGGTGCAGCCCCAGCAACTGATCGCCGTCATCGACGAGCAGCAACCCGAACACGCAGCCTGAAACACGCTGCCGAAACCGCACCACCCGACGATCGGAGCGAGCCATGGGACTTCTCGACGGCAAGGTCGCGCTGGTGACCGGAGCGGCCCGGGGGCAGGGGCGGGCGCACGCCCTCACCTGTGCCCGCGAGGGCGCGGACGTCATCGCGGTGGACGTCCCCGACGACCTGCCCTCGGTGCCGTACCCGCTCGGGACCGCGGAGGAGCTCGCCGAGACCGCCCGGGGCGTCGAGGAGCACGACCGCCGGGTCCTCACGGCGGCGGCCGACGTCCGGGACCAGGCGGCCCTCGACGCCGTCGTCGCGCAGGGCGTGGCGGAGTTCGGCCGGATCGACATCCTGGTCGCGAACGCCGGCATCTGGACCCGCGCGCCGTTCTGGGAACTCACCGACGCGCAGTGGGAGGAGATGCTCGCGGTCAACCTCACGGGTGTGTGGCACAGCGCCAAGGCGGTCGCCCCGCACATGATGGAGCGCCGGGCCGGGTCGATCGTCGTCATCTCCTCGGCCAACGGCGTCGAACCCGGCCAGAACTACGCGCACTACTGCGCGGCGAAGCACGGGGTGGTCGGACTGATGAAGAACATCGCGCTCGAGCTCGCCCCGTTCGGGGTCCGCTGCAACGCGATCTGCCCGGGCGCGATCGACACCCCGATGGTCAACCAGCCGGCGGTCTACGACATGTTCGCCGGACGCGAGGGCGGCACGCGCGAGGACATGCTCGCGGGCGGCCACGCCTTCCACGCCCTGCGCGGCACCGGGTTTCTCGACCCCCAGGTGATCGCCGACGCCGCCCTGTTCCTCAACTCGGACCTGGCCGCCGCGATCACCGGGGCCACCCTGCCCGTCGAGGCCGGCCACCTGCTCCTGCCCGGGCTCAACCTGGCCCCGGTGACGGCGTGACCGAACCCCGGTTGCGGATCGACGCCCGGTTGCGCAACGACCTCACCACCATCGCCGAGGACGTCCGCGCCTGCGACGAGCTCGGCTTCGACGGGGCCTGGAACACCGAGACCGTCAACGACCCGTTCGTCGCGCTCACCCTCGCCGCGGAGCACTCCCGGCAGGTCGAGATCGGGCCGTCGGTGGCCATCGCCTTCGCCCGGACGCCGATGACGGTCGCCTACCCCGCCTGGGACCTGCAGCGGTTCTCCGGCGGCCGGTTCGTGCTCGGGCTCGGCAGTCAGATCCGCCCGCACGTGGCCAAGCGCTTCTCGATGCCGTGGGGACGACCGGCGGCCCGCATGCACGAGTTCGTCACCGCTCTGCGCGCGATCTGGCGGACCTGGGAGACCGGCGAGCGTCTGGACCACCGCGGGGAGTTCTACGAGCACTCCCTGATGACGCCGAACTTCACCCCGGCCCCGAACCCGTACGGACCGCCCAAGGTGTTCCTCGCCGCCGTCGGCCCGAAGATGCTGCAGACCACCGCCGAGGTCGCGGACGGGTTGTTCGTGCACTCGTTCTGCACCGAGCGCTACCTCCGCGAGGTCATCCGGCCGACGCTGGAGCGGCACCGTCCCGACGGGGCCGCACCGCTGGAGATCGCCCACTCCCCCTTCGTCGCGCTCGACGAGGCCGACCGCGAGGCGGTACGTCGCCAGATCTCCTTCTACGGCTCCACGCCCGCCTACCGCCCGGTGCTCGACCTCCACGGCTGGGGCGATCTCCACGACGAACTGAACGCGCTGTCGAAGCAGGGACGCTGGGACGACATGGTGCCGCTGGTGTCCGACGAGGTGCTCGACGCGATGTGCGCGTCCGGCACCGAGGAGGAGGTGGCGGCCGCGCTCCACCGGCAGTTCTCCGGCCTCGTCGACCGCATCCGGTTCAACCGCCCGGGTGACATCCCCTCACCCCGACGCTTCGGCGGTCTGCTCGCCGCCCTCCGCGCTCAGTCGTGAGTGCCCCTGCACAAGAGATGTCATCTCCAAAGCAATGCACTGGAGATGACATCTCTTATGCAGGTTCGGCGGGGGGGGCGAAGCGGGGAGCCGGGGCGGGTACCGGGACTCCGTCGACCTCGATCAGCGCCCGGCGGGCGGCGTGGTGCGGGAAGTCGGCGAGCTCGTCGCGCCGCAGCACCGGGGACACGCAGGCGGCGGTCCCGGCGAAGGCGTCCAGCCACTCCGCCCGGGTGCGCCCGGCGAAGATCTCCCGGAGCTCGCTCTTGAGCGCCGGCCAGTCCGCCGCGCGCCGGTCGCGCCACCGCGGGTCGTCGGCCCGACCGAGCACCTCGAGCAGGGCGCGCCAGAACGGGTCCAGCAGCGCTCCCACCGCGACGTGCTGCCCGTCGGAGGTCTCGTAGACCTCGTAGAACGGCGCCCCGGAGTCGAGCAGGTTGGTCCCGCGCGGCCCCGGCGGGTCGAACGCGTACGTCGCGCTCGCGAGCAGCATCGCGCCGTCGCACATGGCGGCGTCCACGACGCGACCACGCCCGGTCCGCCGGGCGTCGGTCAGCGCGGCGAGCGCACCGACCACCGCGAGCATCCCGCCCCCGCCGTAGTCCGCGACGAGATTGAGCGGCGGCGTCGGGGCCTGTCCCGCCCGCCCCACCTCGTCGAGCACACCGCTGACGGCCAGGATGTTCAGGTCGTGCCCGACCTCCTGGGCCAACGGCCCCTCCTGCCCGTAGCCCGTCAGGCGGACGTAGACCAGGGCCGGATTGCGTTCGTGGCACGGACCCGGACCCACACCGAGCCGTTCGGTCACCCCGGGTCGGTACCCCTCGATCAGCACGTCGCACGAGGCGACGAGGTCGAGCAGCTCATCGGCCGCCCCCGGCGCCCGCAGGTCCAGGACGACCGACTGCTTGCCCCGGCCGAGGACGTCGACCCGGCGGCGAGCCTCGGCCGGGACCGCCGGCGGTTCGGGGCGGTCGACGCGGAGCACCGTCGCCCCGAGGTCGGCGAGCATCATCCCGGCGAAGGAGACCGGCCCCAGCCCGGCCAGTTCGAGCACACGGACGCCGGTGAGCGGAGGATCCGCGGACGCTGAGGGTGCCACGGGCCTAGTTCGGGCGCGCGTCGACGAACTCGACCCAGTTACCGTCGGGGTCCTCGACGATCACCATCCGGCGGCCGGGCGCGTACTCGGTCAACGGCACCGCGATCGGGACCCCGGCCGTCTCGCAGTCGGCGAGCAGCACCGTCACGTCCGGGACCGAGATCGTCCAGTACCGCAGACCCGTGGAGGCGTAGATCCCGCCCGGGGCCGACCGGGCCGGCAGCGGCTTGCGCAGGGCGAGCAGCTTCACCACGGTCGTCCCGCAGCGGAGGCGGTAACTCACGCCACCGGGGAGCGGGGTCTCCCCGTCGGGGACCAACCCGACCACGCCGCGGTAGAAGCCGAGCATCGGTCCGGGGTCGTTGGTGACGATCCCGATGTCGACCGAGTCCTTCGTGGGCGTCAGTGCCACGCCGTCACCCGACCATCGTCAGGCCGCCGCTGACCGACAGCACCTGCCCGGTGATGTACGCGGCCCCCGGGGAGGCGAGGAAGACGACCGCGGCCGCGACGTCCTCCGGAATGCCCAACCGCCGCATGGGAATGGCCCGGACCCGGGACGCGGCGTGCGGGTCGGGCATCGACCGGTAGAGCGGTGTGTCGATGACGCCGGGACAGACGCAGTTCACGGTGACCGCGTGTCGTGCACCCTCGCGGGCCAGCGCCTTGGTCAACGCGATCACCGCTCCCTTGGCACTGGAGTACAGCGCCTCGTGGAGACTGCCGATCCGGCCGGCCTCACTGGCGATGTTGACGATCCGCCCGCCGCGCGCCTGCTCCAGCATCAGACCGAAGAACTCGTGGGTCACCGTCAGCGTGCTGAGCAGGTTGAGGTCCAGGACCTCCTTCCAGAACGCCGGATCCGTGTCCGGGAACGGCATCGGACGGTCCCACCCGACGCTGTTGACGAGGATCGTCGGCGTCCCGAGGTCCGTGAGGACCTGCCGGCGCATCTCGTGCACCTCGTCCAGCACCGTCACGTCGGTGACGAAGGCGGCGACCTCCGGTGCCGACCCGAGGCCCTCGAGCGTGACCGCCATCGCGTCGGCGTCCCGGTCGACGATCGCGACGACGGCCCCGCACTGCACCAGCAGCTCGACGACACCGCGGCCGATCCCGGACGCACCGCCGGTGACGACCGCGATCTCGCCCTTGAGGTCGATCACCGCTACACGACCGCGACCGGGTTCACCGGCGAACCGGTACCACCCTGAATCTGCAGCGGGCTGACGGTGAACAGGAACTCCCAGCGCCGTTCCTCCTCGCACACCGCGGCCAGGCCGGACAGGTCGAGGTTGTCGAGCAGGTGCACGCCCATCGCGACCAGACAGCACACGTGGATCGGCAGCGGCCAGCGGTTCGTGTTCGGCGGCATGATGTCGTTGGCGCCGTCGCAACCGAGCATCGCGATGTCCCGCTCGGCGAGCCACGGCACGCATTCACCGTCGAGACCGGCCAGGCCGTGCCCGGGGTCCCACGGTCCCTCGGCCTCGCGGCGGGCGTCGCGGCCTGTCGAGACCAGCAGGATGTCCCCGGGACCGACCTGAACGCCCTGGGCCTCGCACGCCGCGTCGAGGTCGTCCGGAGTGACGCCGTCCCCGGGCTCGAGCCAGTCGACACCGCGGGTCCGCGGGATGTCGAGGAGCACGCCGCGCGAGGCGACCCCGCCCGCCATCGCCATGACGCTGTTGCGCGTCGCCCCGGTGCTCATCACGTCCGACGCCGGGCGCCCGTTGTACATGACGCCCTCGTGGAAGACGTGGCAGAGCGCGTCGAGGTGGGAGACCCCGAGCCCGTGGAAGGCGAGCCCGATGTAGTCGATGCACGCCTCGGCGCCCGGGACGCCGGTCCCGTGCCGGGCGTCGCCCGCGAGGATCATCATGTGCTGCGCCGGGACCGGGTTCTCCACCGACGGAGCGACCGGCAGCACCCGCCCGCAGTTCACCGTGCGGCCCACGACGTTCCGGGCGGCCCGCGCCGTGTGCTCCGGCGTCAGCAGGTTGAGGGTCCCGCGCTCGTCGTCGTCACCCCAGCGGCCCCAGTTCTTGACCTTCTCGAACAGCGCGTCCATGCGGGCGTCGCTGACGCGTTCCACCATGGCGGTCTCCTCATTTCTCGGTTGCGCAACGACGTGACGACTGACGAACGGGCAATCTGACGAACTATCAGCCTGGGACGGGTGCCCGGCCGGACTGCGGTCGCGCGTCCGGCCAGTGCGGGGTGTGGTCCGGGGTGACCTGGCCGGCGACGAGCCCGTACGGGACCACCCACGCCGCCAGGGCACGCATCTGGGCGTTGACCGCCACCTTCGAGGCGCGGATCGCCCGCTGGTTGCCGGCGGCGAGCCGGTCGGCCAGTTCGACCGCCGCGGCCTCCACGTCGCCGTCGACCACGAAGTTGACGAGGCCGAGGCGGTGCGCGTCCTCGGCCGAGACCGTCTCGCCGGTCATCAGGTAGTACTTCGCCCAGTTGGGTCCCGCGAGCAGCGGCCAGACGAGTTGGGCTCCGTCGCCGGCGCCGGCCCCGATCAGCGCGTGGGTGTCGGCGAACGTCGCGCCACGGTGGGCGTAGACGACGTCGCAGAGGAGGGCCAGGGTCACCCCGAGCCCGCGGGCCGGCCCGTTGACGGCCGCGATCACCGGCTTGTCCAGCGCCAGAAGGTTGTCCACCACCTGCCGGCCGATCTTGTAGGTCGCCGCCGTCGGGGTGGTGTCCATCGGCTCGTGCAGGTCGCCGCCCGCGGTGAAGGCACGCCCGGCGCCCGTGAGCACCAGGACGTCGACGTCCGGGTCGAGGTCGACGTCGTACGTCAGACGCGCGAGCTCGTGGTGCAGCCGGTCGTTGATCGCGTTCAGCCGCTCGGGGCGGTTCAACCGCGCCACCAGGACGCCGTTGTTCCGCGCGTCGAGTTCGACGTGCCGGTACCCCGTCGGGTCGATCACCGCGCTCCCCCTCAGTCGCCCGGTCGCCAGATCACCGGGAACCGCGGATGGTCGAGCGGCTGACCGACGTCGACCAGCGGCTCGATGCCGCCCCGCACCAGCCCGGTGTAGACGACGTCCTCGGGCACATAGAGGTTGATCAGGTTCCACCGCGGTTCGTCGGTGAAGTTCCCCGGCGACTCGTGGACGGTGAGCATCGTGTGCGCGGTGGCGTCGCCGGGGCGCAGGTGCAGCGGTTCGGACGGCGGGCACCGCTCGGCCAGGTCCGGGTAGGTCTCCAGCAGCGAACGGCCGCTCGGGGAGAGCTGCCCGTCCCGGTCCCGCCAGCCGAGCGGACCCTCACGGTGCGAGCCGGAGAAGAAGCGCAACGAGCCGCGCTCGGGCGGGATCTCGTTGAGCGCGATCCAGAAGTTCACGTAGCCCATGCGGTCGAAGACCGCGGCCGAGAAGTCCTGGTGCGGCGGGGCCGGCTCGGACTTGCGCTGCCCCGCCGGCTGCCGGCACACGACCTGGTCCCGCAGGTAGCGGACCCCGACGTCGCGGCGTACCCCCAGCGCGTGGGCGGCCTTGCCCATCGCCGGGTCGAACGCGACGGACCGAAAGGGCTCGATGCCTTCGTAGCCGGGCAGCTGGTACTCGGCGAACCAGTCGAAGTCGATGTCGACCCCGCGCCGGGCCGTGTGTCCGGTGCCGTCGGGGCCCAGCAGCCGCTGCGCTCCCTCCAGCAACTGCGCGGCGACGTCGGCCGAGAGGAAGCTCTCGAGCTTGACCCATCCGTTCTGCCGGAAAGTCTCGCTCTCCTCCGGCCGGATCTCCCGGACGCTTGAGGTCACTGTGGTCATGCCGTCACTCCTTGCTCCTGCCGAGCGCGCTCGCGGAGGTCACGTCGCCGGACCTTGCCCGAAGCGGTGCGCGGCAGCGCGTCGATGAACTCGATCTCCTTCGGCACCTTGTAGCGCGCGAGGCGCTCCCGGGCGAAGGCCTGCAGGTCCGCGGCGTCGACGTCGGACCGACGGACCACGTAGGCCTTCGGGACCTCACCCCACTGAGGGTCCGTCAGCCCGACCACCGCGGCTTCGAGCACCGCGGGGTGCTCGCCGAGCACACGCTCGACCTCCGCGGGGTACACGTTCTCCCCGCCGGAGATGAGCATGTCCTTGATGCGGTCCTTGAGGAACAGGTAGCCGCTCTCGTCGTAGCACCCGGCGTCGCCGGTGTGGAACCAGCCGTTCGCGTCCACCGACGGGTCGACCGTGCCGTCGCTGCGCCAGTAGCCGAGCATCATCGCCGGCGACTTCACGCAGATCTCGCCGACGACGCCCGGCGGCACGACATCGCCCGCGGGGTCGAGGATCTCGGTCTCCATCCCCGGTGTCCGCTGCCCGACGGAGAGCATCCGCTCGGCGAGGTCCGGGCCGTGGTCGTCGGGTCCGAGCAGCCCGATCACCGAGTGCTCGGTCATGCCGTAGGTCTGGGTGAAGCGGCAGCCGAAGGTGTCCATGCACCGCTTCAGCAGCTCCGGCGACATCGGGGCGGCGCCGTAGTAGATGTAGCGCAGCCGGCTGTAGTCGAGGGTCTCGGTCCGGGGGTTCGCCAGGATCATCTGGAGCATCTCGGGAACGGCGACGAAGGCGGCCGCCGAATGCGTCTCCACCGCGTCGAGCACCGCGTCCGGGGTGAAGTTCGGCATCAGGACGATCGTGGCGCCCTGCATCGTGACCCAGAACGGGAACAGCGACCCGCCGACGTGGAAGTTCGGCATCGGGCAGAGGATCGACTCGCCCTCGTACCACCGCAGCGGTTGCTGCGGGACGTTGTGGGCGAGGTCGAGCATCCCGGCGAAGGAGCGGTGCGGGATCACGGCGCCCTTCGGGAAGCCGGTGGTCCCGCTCGTGTAGATCTGCAGGACCGGGTCCTCGAGGCACGGGGTGACGTCGACGGGCCCGGCGGGCTGGGCGTCGCGCCACGTGTCGAAGTCGCGCGGGTCGTCGCCGCCGTCCATCACGCGGACGTGATCGACGCCGGTGTCGGCGATCGCCTCCGTACCGACCGGCAGCAGGTCCGCGTCGACGGCGAGCAGCCGGCTCCGGCTGTCGGCGAGGATGAAGTGGATCTCCGGCGCGGTGAGGCGGTAGTTCACCGAGATCAGGACGGTCCCGGCCTTCGCGCAGCCGTGGAGCATCTCCAGAAAGCGCTCCGAGTTCTTGCCGATGTAGGCGACGCGATCGCCGGCACGGAGGCCGTCGGCGAGCAGCGCCGTCGCGATCCGGTCCGACCGGACGTCCAGCTCACGGAAGGACGTCCGGCGGTCCTCGCACCAGATCGCCGTCCCGTCCGGGTCCTGGGCCGCTCGCGCGCGCAGGATCGCCGGCACGGTCCGGTCGGTCTCACCCATGGTCTCCACCACCATCACTTCGCCGACAACCGCAGCCCACCGTCGAGGCGGATGACCTCGGCGTTCAGGTACGGGTTGGTCACGATGTGCCCGACGAGTTCGGCGAACTCCTCGGGGTGCCCCAACCGGGGCGGGGACAGGACGGGCCGGGCGACGTCGGGGCCGAGCCCGGCGGCCTTCGGCACCGCGAACAGCCCGGGAGCGACACCGCAGACCCGGATGCCCATCGGCGCCAGGTCGCGCGCCGCGGGCAACGTCATCGCGACGACGCCGCCCTTCGCCGCCGCGTAGGCCACCTGCCCGACCTGGCCGTCGTAGGCCGAGACCGACGCGGTGGTGACGATGACGCCACGCTGACCGTTCTCGTCCGGTTCGTTGGTCCGCATCGCGGCGGCGACCGAACGCAGCACGTTGAACGGGCCCCACAGTCCGTGCCGGAGCGCCTGATCGAACTCCGCCAGCGGGTGAACGCCCCCGCTCCGGTCCACGAGCCGGCGGGACGAGGAGAGCCCGGAGATCGCCACGGCACTGCGGATCGGGCCGTACTCCCGCGCGGCCGCACACACCTGCGCGACGGCATCCTCGTCGGTCCAGTCGTTCTCGAGGAGGACGACATCGGCGTCGTGGCCGGACGGGTCCGGCCCGGCCACCACCACCGTGGCGCCGAGCTTGTGCAGCGCGCGGGCGGTGGCCACGCCCAGCCCGGAGTCCTGGTCGAAGACCAGCGCCACCGCGTTCGCCCGCGTCACTGCCGCCACCTCCGGTCCGGCGCTCACTCCGCGACCAATCGCCGCTCGAGGTCCTCGACGCACTCGATGTACTCCTCGACCATGTCGAGCAGCAGCCGGGACGCCTTCGAAACCTTGGTCAGCTGACCGATCACCTGTCCAGCGGGACACGTCAGGAGTTCCAGCCCGCCCGTGTCACGGTCGCGGGAGGCGCGCTCGATCCGGCGCATCGCGTCCTCGACGAGGAACCCCTGCGCCGGCATGGGCAGCGGCTTCGGCGAGCCCTCGGCCTCCCACGCGTCGGACCACGCCGACCGGACCACCCGGCAGGGCTTGCCGGTGATCGACCGGGTCTGCACGGTCTGCCAGGAGTCGGCCGTGACGATCTTCTGCACC
Organism: Sporichthya brevicatena; assembly: GCF_039525035.1. Lineage (NCBI taxonomy): Bacteria > Bacillati > Actinomycetota > Actinomycetes > Sporichthyales > Sporichthyaceae > Sporichthya > Sporichthya brevicatena. Next base: position 49,208 of record NZ_BAAAHE010000030.1, on the reverse strand, counting down.
ATCTCCGGGCTGAGGTCGGACTCCTCGGTGGCCAGCCACATCGAGCCGGTCCAGACCCCGGCGCCGCCCAGCGCCATCGCGGCCGCCATCTGACGGCCGGACGCGATGCCCCCGGCCACGAGCACGGGCGTCGGGGCGACTGCGTCGACGACCTGCGGGGCGAGCACCATGGTCGACACCGATCCGGCGTGGCCGCCCGCTTCCGAGCCCTGCGCGACGATGATGTCGACACCGGCCGCCACACTGCGCACGGCGTGCTCGGGCTTGCCCGCGAGGGCCGCGACCAGCCGGCCCTCGGCGTGGGCCCGCTCCACCACCCCGCTCGGTGGGGTGCCGAGCGCGCTGACCACCAAGCGGCAGTTGGGGTGCCGGTAGACCACCTCGAGCGCCTCGTCGTAGTCCCCGAAGTCGACGCCGCGATAGGTCGCCCGCTCCTCGTCCGTGCCCGCCGGGAACTCGGCGACGCCGTACCGGTTCAGCAGGTCCGCCACGAAGGCACGGTGCTGCGCCGGGAGGTCGGGCTCCGCACCGGGTCCGGAATCCGTCGCCCGGGGCGGGAAGGCGAAGTCGATCCCGTACGGGCCGCCGTGGCTGTGCCGGTCGATCCAGTCGAGCTCGATCTCGATCTCCTCCGGCGTGAACACACTGGCGCCGAAGACACCCAACCCGCCGGTCCCGGAGACGGCCGCCACCACGTCGCGGCAATGGCTGAAGGCGAACACCGGGAACTCGATGCCGAACAGGCGTGCAATGTCGGTCATCGCAGCACGAACCCTCGGTAGCCGTCCGCGGCGACCTCCGCGCACAGTCGGCGGAAGTAGCCGAAGTGGCCGAAGTAGAAGACGTACGCCCGCTGCTTGCCGGGAATGTTCGCGCCGTTGATCCACGAGTCGGCGCGGGAGATCATCGAGCTCTCCGCCTGTTCGTTGACCTGGCGCATCCACTCCCGTTCGGCGGCCGCGTCGGCCTCCATCTCCCGGATCCCGTTCGCCTCCAGATGGGCGATGCAGTCGGTGATCCACTCGACGTGCGTCTCGATCGTGATCGGGAGGTTCCCGAGGGTGCTGCCCGGCCCGGTGACCGTGAACAGGTTCGGGAAACCGGCGGTCTGCAGACCCAGGTAGCCCGAGGGCCCGTCGCGCCAGGCGTCCACGAGCGAGAGCCCGTCCCGTCCACGGACGTCGATCCCGAAGTACGGACCGGTGACGGCGTCGAACCCGGTCGCGAGGATCAGGACGTCGAGCGGGTACTCGGCCTCGGCGGTGCGGACCCCGGCCGGCGTCAGCGTGACGATCGGCTCGGCGCGGATGTCGACGAGGGTCACGTTGTCGCGGTTGTAGGTCTCGAAGTAGTTCGTGTCGACGATCGGCCGGCGGGACAGGAACGGGTGTCGCGGAACGAGCTTCTCCGCGGTCACCGGGTCCTTGACGATCTCGCGGATCTTCTCCCGCAGGAACTCGGACACGGTCCGGTTCGCCTCGTCGTCGCTGACGAGGTCGCGGAACGACCCGTTGGCGAACCGCACTCCCCCGTGAAGCCAGAGGCGCTCGTAGGTCTCGCGCCGTTCCTCGTCCGAGACCTCCAGGGCCCGCTTGCCGTTGTGCTGCCACGGGAAGCCGCTCGCGGAGACCTTCGCCTGCGCCCAGATCTCGTCGTAGTTCGCCTTGACGTCACGCCAGAAGTTCTCGTCCACGGTCTCGTGCCGCGCGGGGATGCTGAACTGGGGGGTCCGCTGAAACACCGTCAGGTGCTCGGCCTGCTCCGCCACCACCGGGATGCACTGCACCCCGGAGGAGCCGGTGCCGATGACGCCGATCCGCTTCCCGCGCAGGTCCACGGGCTCGTGGGGCCAGGATCCGGTGTGGTACCACTCGCCGCCGAACTCCGACAGACCCGGGAGGTCCGGGACGTACCGGGCGATCGACAGGTGCCCGATCCCGGTGACGAGGTAGCGGGTGGAGAGCGTCTCCCCGCCGTCGGTCGTGACCGTCCAGCGGGCCGCCGCCTCGTCGTACACGGCTGAGGTGACGCGGGTGTCGAAGGTGAAGCTGCGCCGCAGGTCGTGGCGGTCCGCCACGTGTTCGAGGTAGCGGAGCAGCTCCGGCTGCACGGGGTACTTGCCGCCCCACTCCCACTCCTGCAGGAGTTCGGAGTCCCAGGAGTAGCAGTAGACGAAGCCGTCGGAGTCGCAGCGGGCGCCCGGGTACCGGTTGTAGTACCAGACCCCGCCGACGCCACCGGCCGCCTCGAATCCGCGCACGTCGAGACCGAGCCGGTCGCGCAGACAGTGGAGCATGTACAGGCCGGAGAAGCCGGCCCCGATCACCACGGCGTCGACGTTCGTGACGTCGCGCTCCTTCGCCTGCTGCATGTCCGGAACGCTAGGAACAGGGTCAGGACCGGTCAACGCGAGGTGCCACTCAGTGGCACGTTGACGCCGCCTCAGATAACCTGCGCGGCATGCCGGAACCACCCGACGCGGTCCTCGCCCGCGCGTTCGCGCTCCTGGACGCCGTCGCCGCCGCCGCGCCCGAACCGCTGGGCCCCAGCGAGCTGGCGCTGGCCACCGGACTGCCGAAGTCGACCGCGTTCCGACTCGCCCGTCAGCTGGTGGCGATCGGCGCGCTGCAACCGGGCAAACGCGGTTACCGCATCGGTCTGCGCCTCTACGAACTCGGCAACCGGCACTACCCCTCCGGGGTGAAGGAGGCCGTGCAGCCCTACATGGCCGACCTGTGCCGCGCCACCGGTCTCACCGTCCAGGCCGGCCTGCTGGACGGCGCCGACGTCGCCTTCCTGGATCGGCACGTGCCGCGGGGCGTCGGGACCGCACGGCGCCGCGCGGAGATCCGCGTACCGGCGCACCTGTCCGCCGCGGGCAAGGTGCTGCTCTCGAGCCTCCCGGCCCGGATCCTGGACGGCCTTCTCCCCCGCGACGAGTTCGACGTCGACGACCTGGCGGAGGAGCTCCGGCGCATCCGCCACGACGGTTTCGCCCTGGAGTACGGCGCCACCGATCCGGCGTTGGGCTCGCTGGCGGTTCCGCTCGCCACCTCCGGCTCGCGTGTGTTCGAGTCCGCTCTCGAGCTGCGCGGGCCACGCGAGGCGATCCGGCCGGACGAACTGCTCAGCGCCGCCCGGCTCGCAGCCTCGACGATCACGCGCGTCGCGGCCCGTGCCCGCGCCCGCCCGATGCGGGGCTGAGGACGCGGGCCCGCTCCGTCACGCTCCCGACGCGACTGGGGACGGTACGGCCGCGGTCGCGAACTCGAACCCGCGGTAGCCGGCCGCCACGACCTCGTCGAGCTTGCTGCGGTAGGTCGGGATGCCCCAGCTGTACGGCAGGAAGCGCCGCGGCTTGCCCGGCACGTTCCCGCCGACGTACCACGCGCCGTCGGCGAGCAGGTAGTACTGCGCCGCCTCGTACACGTGCGCCGTCCAGGCCTCGGCGGCCTCGGTCGTCGCCTCGATCCGCTCGTAACCGTGCGCGCGCGCGTGGTTGACCAGTTCGGTCACGAAGTCGACCTGAACCTCCGCCGAGCGCGGGATGTTGCCGTAGGTCCCGTGCGGCCCGCTGTCGATGAGCAGGTTCGGGTACCCCGGCACCGCGACGCCCAGGTAGGTGAACGGGCCGTCGGCCCAGGTGTCGTTCAGCGAGACCCCGTCGCGCCCCCGGATGCCCATCTTCAGCAGCGCACCGGTGAACGCGTCGAATCCGGTCGCGTAGACGATCACGTCGAACTCCCGCAGCCGATCCTCGGACTCGATGCCCGTGGCGGTGATGCGGCGGGTGGGGTTCGCACGCAGGTCGACCAGTTCGACGTGCGACCGGTTGAAGGCCTCGTAGTACCCGTTCTCCATCGGCGGACGCTTCATCCCGAAGCCGTGGTCCGAGGGGATCAGCTTCTCCGCGACCACCGGGTCGGTGACGATCGAGCGGATCTTCTCGGCGAGGAACCGGCTGAACTCCGCGTTGGCCGCGGGATCGGTCACGAGGTCCGCGTACGTGCTGAACATCGCCCGCATGCCCTGGCCGTTCCACAGCCGCTCGTAGTGAGCCCGGCGCTCGGACTCGGAGTCCTCGAAGGTCTTGCGGGTGGCGTCCTCGTGGACGAAGCCGCCGGACGTGCGTCGCAGGAGCTCGCGCAGCGCGGGGTAGTTGCGGCGGATGTCCTCCTGCTCCTGCGGGGAAAGCGGCTTGTTGTTCAGCGGCATGGCCCAGTTGGCCGTGCGCTGATAGACCGTCAGCGAGCCCACCTCGTCCACGATCGCCGGGATCAGCTGGATCCCGCTCGAGCCGGTGCCGATGACCGCGACCCGCTTGCCCCGAACGTCGACGCCCTCCGCCGGCCACTGGGCGGTGTGGTGGACCGGGCCCGCGAACTCCCCCGCACCGGGGATGTCCGGGAAGTGCGGCACCGAGAGCACACCGCTGGCCGCGACGAGGTACCGCGTCACGAACGTCTGCCCCGTCGCCGTCCGCAGCGTCCAGCGGCCGCTCGGTTCGTCGTACTCGGCCGCGGTCACCCGGGTGTTCAACTCGATGTCGCGACGCAGGTCGAACCGGTCGACGAACTCGTTGTAGTAGCGCTCCAGGTCGGGCTGCGCCGGGAAGGTCTCCTTCCAGTCCCAGGACTGGAGGAGCTCCTCGTTCATGAAGTAGGCGTAGCTGTAACCCTCGGAGTCCGTGCGCGCGGCGGGGTACCGGTTCCAGTACCAGGTGCCGCCGACGCCGCCGCCCGCTTCGAGCAGGCGCACCGACCAACCGTGCTCGCGGGCTCGGTAGAGCTGATACAGGCCGGTGAGTCCACCGCCGACAATCAGGACCTCGTACTCCGTGCTCGCGTCCGGCATGGGGACCTCCCGGCTCGTCGTTCGGTGGTGGCGCCGTTGGTCGCACGACGCTAGGGAGCCGACTCGGCTCCGGCAATCGGCCGTGCCACTCAGTGGCACATGGCGCAGGGCGCCAGGACGTCGCCCTCGTCCGGCCCGAGCGGGCGCACGGCCTTGTCCCGCACCAGCAGGCAGTCCGGCCGGTGCGCCCACCGCATGCCGGGGCCCGTCACCAGGCCGCCGACGTCGTCCGGCGGCCGAGCATCGACACCGGGCAGTGGCTCGGCGAACGCGTTGGCGAAGTCGATCCGCAGCTGCGCCCGGCACTGCCGGGTCCGCCGGAAGCCGACGAGGATCCACCACGCCCCGCCCAGGGCGAAGACACCGAACCCCGCGGCCGCGAGCACGATCCAGCCGATCTGCTCCCGGAAGACCTCCTCGCGGGACGCGCCGTTCCAGGCCACGGCGACCACGACGGCGCCGACCGCGCCGAGCACGCCCGGCCCGGTCAGGTCGGCCCGTCCCCACGGCGCGGGCGAGCCCAACCGGGCCGGCGCGGGCGCGGCGACCCGGCGCCGGCGTGGAGTCACCACGTCCCGCGGCGGAGCTTCGAGGTCGGCGACGGCGGTCACGTCCGCTCCGGGACGCCCCGCGCGGCGAGCTCCTCACGCACCAGGTCGACGAGCGCGCTGCGCCGTTCGACCTGCTCGCGGTGCAGCAGCTCGTTCTGACGGTGCATGACGCGCCACTCGTCCCGCAGATCCGCCGAGATCCAGAGCACCGCCGCGACGGTCAGCAGCATCAGGCCGACCAGACCACCGGAGATCAGGTACGGGATCTGTCCGGCGATGTACTCGGTCCGGGCCGTGCCGAGGTAACCGAGCAGCAGGACGACAGCCGCCAGCACCACCGCCCCGACGGCGACGGCCCGGTCCCACTGCAGCCGTAGATACCTGAACAACTCCATGCTGGTTGCCTCCTTCGTCGTCCGAGTTGGTCGCGCGGCTACTGCTTGAGGCAGCGCAGCTTGGAGCCGAGGGGCGCGGTCACGCCGTTGGCGTTGAGCAGGAGCACGTAGTAGCACGGCGGCGCGCTCGCCGGTTTCCCCTTCACGAACGTGACGCCGGGGCTGAGACCGCCGAGCTTCTCGGACTTCAGCTGCCAGAGCCCTTCGAGGATCAGCGCGGTCGTGACGTCCCCGGTTCGTGCCCGGTCACCGACCTTCGCCATGGCCGCCTCGAAGAGCTTGCCGGCCGACCAGCCCTGCATGACGCTCTGATCGAGTTTCAGACTCGGGGCGAAGCGCTTGGCCGCCGCGTGGAACTCGGCGGTGCCGGCCGTGTCGGTGGTCGAGTACGGAACGGTCGGCGACGCCAGGTACACCGTCGCCTTCCGCAGCACCTGGTCCTCCGCCACCGCGGGCGGCACCGCGAGGGCCATCGTGGCCAGCTGCGGCTTGTACCCGAGGCGGTCGCAGGACCGGCCGAGTCGGGTGACTCCCGAGCCGTCGAGCGCGAGCCAGAGGACGTCGACCTTCGCGTCCTTCATCGCCTGGCACTCGGCCGTGAAGTCGGACTGGGTCAGCGAGACCGCCTTCATCAGGCCGACCCCCAGACCGGCCGTCTCCGCCGACCGGGGGAAGTTCCCCTTGATCGCGGTGCAGATGGAGGCCTCGACGCAGTAGATCAGCCCCGCCGTCTTCGCGCCCGTCCGCGCCCGCGCGGCTTCGACCAGGGACCCGTCGTAGGACGCCGCCGTGGGAGCGCCCTGCGGGAAGACCCACTCGCTCTCGAACCAGGCGGTGTCGACGAGGTCCCCGCCGATCACGGGGATCTTGTCCCGTTCGGCCTGCGCGCGCAGCGCGCCCATCGTGATCGGCTCACCCGCCCCGACCATGGCGACCATGCCGCGCGCCTTCAGCGTGTTCCAGTTCGACGCCACGCGCGCCGAGTCGGAGCCGTCGTCGAGCGAGATGACCTGGACCGGGTGGCACTGCACCCCGCCGGCGGCGTTGACCGCGGCGGCCCACATCTGCATTCCCTGCCGCAGATACCCGGTCGTGGACCCGATGAGCCCGGAGGTCGCCAGCGTCTGCCCGATCACCAGCGGCTTCCGCGGCTCGGTGCAGCCGCCGCCGGCCGTCTGGGCCGCGGGGGCACCGCCGGCCGGCTTCGTACGCCCGGGTGAGCCACCCGGCACCGGTGCCGCGGTTCCGGTCCCGACTCCGGAAGCTCTGCTCGCCACCGCACCCGTGCTGCCCGAGTCGGGAGCGGTGCCGGGGGGCGGCGGCGCGAGGCCGGAATCGGCCGGGGTCATCTCCCCGCCCGCCGGCACCTGTCCGGGAGCGAGCGTGGGGACGACCTGCGCGCTGTACCCGTTGCCGACCGCGGCGAGGCGCTCCTCCTCGAGCTGCGTCCCGCACCCGGCGGTGAGGACGACCAGCCCCAGCGTCGCCCAGGCCGTGGCGACGCGCTGCCCGCGCGAGAAGAAGGTTCGTCGACGTGCTGGGGATCGCTTCACAGCGGCCTCCGGGAGCCGGGGCGAGCCGAGCTCGCGCGGGAACGGGTCGTGGTGGGACGGAGCGCGCGACTCATGCGTCGGCTCCGACGAGCGGACGGTCGACGACGGCCCAGGACGACGGTGGTTCGTCGGCCGCGGTTCGCCGGCGTTCCTCGGCCGGGCCGTGGGCCCGGTCGGCCAGCGTCACCGACTGTCGGGAGAGCCACTGCCGGACCGCGCCCTGGGAGGCCGCGGCCACGGCCATCGCCCCGACCCCGAACGCCAACTGGAGCCACTGGGCGGTGTCCGGGTCGTCGATGTACACCGGGACGACGTAGAGCAGGAACGGCGCGACGAAGGCCGCCGTCACGGTGCGCCGGCCGGCGACGGCCAGGACCGCCAGCACGACCAGCGACTGCACGAAGTTGAAGGCGTCCTGCGTGACGGCGCCGAACAGCGACGCGTACAGGGCTCCGCTGACGCCCGCCAGGAAGCACGAGATGCAGAAGACGATGACGCGCGAGACGTTGACCGACGCCCCGAGCGTCGAGAGCGCGACCGGGGAGTCGGACATCGCCCGCAGCAGGCGGCCGAGGCGGGAGTGCTCGACCGCGAGGACGAAGAGCACCGACGCGATCGCGATCCCGAGCAGGAGGTAGTAGTACGCGCGGTCGCTGTCGAGGCCCGGTGCGCGCTCGGTCAGCAACTGCCCCCCGCCGAACATCCACGACTTGGCGTACGCGAACTGGGCGAGCACTATTCCGAAGCCGAGGGTGGCGAGCGCCAGGTACAACCCGGAGAGGCGGATGGCGGGGACCGAGACGATCAGCGCCAACGGCAGGCACGCGAGGCCACCGAGCACGACCGCGGCGTAGAACGGCACGTCCTTCGCGAGCATCTGTCCGAAGGTCGCGGCCCCCACCGCGGCGAAGCCGAAGTGGCACAGCGAGATCTGACCCGAGGACCGGACCAGCAGGTGCAGCGAGGCGAACAGCACCACCTGGGTGAGCGCCAGGTTGTAGCCCGGGAGTTCCTCGGTGGCGAAAGTCGGGACGAGCAGCGCGAGGCCGAACGCACCGGCGTAGCCGACCGCGCGGGTGCGGGTGCCGAAGGCACTCGCGGGCGGTGGCGTCGGGCGGGCCGCCCGGCCGATCTCGACCAGCTTGCGTCGCGGGATCAGCAGCAGACCGAGGAACAGGACGAGGAAGGGCGTGGCCAGGTCGATGCCCTGCAACTGCTCGGACGTCCCGACCGCCTTGCTCAGCACGGCCTGCACGACCCCGACCAGGATCCCGCCGGCGAACGCGGTGGGGACGCTCTGGAACCGGGCGATCGTCGCGGCGCCGAACGCGTTGACGACCAGCAGGGTGAGCACATTGACGTCGAGCTGGTTCTGCACCGCGGCGAAGAGGACGCCGGACATCGCGGCGAACGAGGTTCCGATGACCCAGGCCGCGCGGCGCACCCGGACCGGTGAGGTCCCGGCCATGGAGAGCAGCTGCGGGTCGTCGACGACGCCGCGCATCGCGGTGCCCAGCCGGGAGAGCCGGAAGAACAGGAACAGCGCCACCGCAGAGGCCGCACCGATCCCGAGGGTGATGAGGTCGTCCCACCCGACCGCGACACTGGCGAGGTCGAACGCCTTGTCCTCGGGCAGGAACTGCGGGAAGAACCGCGTGCTGTCGCCGTAGACGAGGCCGAGCAGCGCGCGGATCGCCACCAGGAGCCCGACGGTGCCCACGATCTTGTACGCGATCGCGACCGGTGCCAGGGCGACCGCGAGGCGCTCCAGGAGCAGCCCGGCGACCGGGCCGAAGCAGAACACGACCAGCAGGGCCGCGACGGGCCACGGCAGGTCGGCCTGGTCGCGGAGGCTGTAGAAGACGAACGCGGAGGCGGCGCACACCGCGCCGTGGCCGATGTTGAACACGCCGCTCGTCTTGTAGGTGAGGACGAGGCCCATCGCGCACAGGCCGTAGATCGACCCGGTGACGACCCCGATCACGAGGAACGGCAGGTAGTCGCTCATCCGCGTCCGCCACCCACGTACTCCGCGGCGAGCGCCGCGACGTCGACCTCTCCGACCTCGCCCGCGAAGGCGATCTGACCCCGATTCAGCAGGAAGACGAAGTCCGCTGCCTCCAACGCACGGGTGACGTACTGCTCGACGAGCAGGAGGCTCGCGCCCTCGGCCGAGAGGCGGGCGAGGAAGGCGAAGATCTCGTCGACGATCGTCGGTGCGAGGCCCATGCTCACCTCGTCGAGGAGCACGACACGGGGACGCTGCATGTAGGTGCGCGCGAGGGCGAGCATCTGCTGCTCACCGCCCGACATGGTGCCGGCGAGTTGGTTCAACCGTTCGCCGAGGCGTGGGAAGGCGGTGACGGCCCGTTCCAGCGACTCCGCCTCAGTGCCGGCCTTCGACAGCAGCACGAGGTTGTCGCGCACCGTCAGGCTCGGGAACACGCCGCGTCCTTCGGGGACGTGGCAGACACCGCGAGCACAGAGCGCGTGCGGGGTCTGCGTCGTGACGTCCGCGCCGTCGAGCAGCACCCGCCCGCCGGTCGGGCGCAACAGGCCGGAGGCGACGCGCAGCAACGTGGTCTTGCCCGCCCCGTTCGGCCCGAGCAGCGCCACCACGGCACCGTCGGGCACGCGGACGCTCACGTCCCGCAGGACGGTCGTTCCGCCGTACCCGGCCGTGATGCCGTCGAGGGCGAACATCAGGCGCGACCGTTCGGCGCGGCGGTCATGAGGAACGCACCCCGAACCGGATCACGCCGGCCGTGGCGAGGGCGCCCACGACCGCCAGGGCCAGCAGCGTCAGGTACAGCGCGTCGACGCCGCGGCCGAGCGGGTACGCGGCGGTGAACTGCGTCCGGTCCGCGGTCGGGTACAGGTCGACCGTCGCCGGCACGGCGCCCGGCAGGGCGCCGGCGTCCGTGCCGGGGAGCAGGTCCACGGCCCCCGCGGCGTCGACCCCCGGCACCACGCCCGACCCGGTTCCCGCGGAGTCCGGCGCTCCGACCACGGACCCGGCCGCCGTCGGGGTGAGGTTCACGCTCGCAATCCCGTAGGCCGTCGTCTGCGTGATCGTCGTCGGGCCGTTCCAGTACGAGTTCGCCGGCGGGGCCGGCAGCGTGTAGGTCACGATGTACGACCCCGCGATGACACCGGTGGCCGTCTGCTCCGGTGCCTGGAAGCGCAGCGTGATGCCCGCGGCCTTCAAAGCGTCGAGCACCGGCTGGGTCGGGACGGCATAGCGCTGAGGTCCGTCCTGACCCGGCGCCGTCACGGTGAAGTAGCCGTCCTGGACCCCGAGGTCGGGGTCGTGGAACGTGGTGCCGGCCCCGGGGAACGGGAACGGCGGCGCGGGGATCGGGTCCTGATTGGGGACCCCCGGCAGCGGGATCGGGATCGGCACCGCGCCCGGGCTCTGGTCGGGGACCGTGAACGAGAGCCCGGGGACGGAGATCCGCCCGATCGAGCTCGAGGTCGAGCGCGTGAGCTTGCCCGAGTTGCCGTCGGCGGCGACCTCGGCGACGGTGCGGACGTTGGAGAGCACGCCGTACGGACCGAGCTTGATGGTGTCCACCGCCGTGCTGGCGACCGCGACCACGGTGCCGACCCGCTCCTCGACGACCGAGGCGGACGCACTCGCGCCCGCACCGGGCTCCCCCGCGACCGCGCGGGCCCGACTGTGCAGGTCCGCGCTCTCGGCCTCCAGGTTCATGCCTGGGTAGGCCACGTTCTGCGGCGGGGAGCCCGCGGTCGACGCGGCGACGAAGGGGTACGGCGGGGCGGAGAAGCCGAAGAGGCTCGCCCCGAGCCCGGGCAGCCCGGCCACCGTGTCACCGGCGTAGGGAAGGGCGGCGCTCGCGTCGCGGATGCCGAGGCTGTCCTGGACCACCCGCGCCACCGGCCCGCCGGCCTCGATGTCGATCCCGGTCGGGATGGACTCGTTGCCGACGGTGACTGTCGAGGCGTCAGTTCGCGCCAGTGCCTCGTAGGCCGCGCCGGCGGTCGCGCTACCGGCAGTGGCTCCCAACCAGGCGCAGGAGCAGGTCAGGCCGACGACGACACCGACGACGGAGGAGGTTCGGACCACAGGGGCCTCCGGGGGCTGAGTGCCCCCGAACGGTAGAAATCGCCATTCCGGCGGTCAACGCATGGTGCCACTGGATGGCACGGCGGCGGCCGCGCGGCGGCCGAGCAGATGGGAGGCCACGACGGTGACGACGATCCCGCCGATCGCGTACGCGGCGAGGACGGCCAGATGGCCGGCGTTGCCGTGGGCGCCGAAGTACACGATCCGGCGGACGGCGTCGGTGGCGGCACCATTCGGGAGGACGTCGCTGAGGGCCCGCCAGAACGACGGCAGCATCTCCGGTTGGTAGGCCCCGCCGGCGGACGGGTTGCCGAGCACGACGAACACGAGCACGGTCAGCCCGATGCCGAGGACACCGAGCAGAACCTGGAAGGCCATCGTCACCGCGGCGGTCGCGAACACGACGAGGGCTCCGAGCCACCACAGGGCGAGGAAGTGCCCGTCGAGGGCGTCGAGCATCGGGTCGACGATGACCGCTCCCCCGAGCCCGGACAGGACCGCGTACGGCACGACGGCAAGGAGACGGATCACCGCGCGGCGCAGGTTCGCGGGCCGCGCCCCCTTGGCCATGCCGAGCAGCGCCGCCATCAGGTAGCCGCCGACGATCCAGCCGAGCACGAGGTAGAACCCCGTCAGCCCGCGGGCGTCACCGTCCTGCATCGGCACGACGTCCTCGACCGCGACGGTGCGCTGGCGCTGGGCCTCCGCACTCTCGACGACCTGCTGCACCGCGGTCGCCACCGACGTGCCCCCGGCCGTGGTGATCAGCAGCCGGTCGCTCGTCCCGGACCCGTCCACGATCAGCGCGGCGGACAGCTTGCCCACGCGGATCGCCGCCCGCACCCGGTCCTCGTCGCTGACGGCGCGGGCCTTGATCGGATCCGAGGCGATGCCGTTGAACTCGTCGACGAGCTGCGCGGACACCTGCTCCGGCGCGACGACGGCGAGCGAGATCTGGTGGGGCTTCGGGGAATGGAACGCGCCGACGTAGGACAGGACGAACGCGAGCTGCAGCACGAGGACGCCGAACACCAGCCCGACCGTGCGGGGCGTCACCGCGTCCCGGAGCTCGGCGCGGAATCCCACCACGGCTGCGGTGTTCTGCGAATCGGAGTTCTGAGGGTCAGTCATGCCGGCCTCCTCGGGGAGCCAGTCCTGCCACGACCGGGGTCGTAGAGATCGGTCATCCGTCCGTCCGGGTCGAGTCGGCTCAGCAGCGCGTCGGCGATCTCGCGCAGTTGACGGAGTTGTGCCCGGGACAGCGGGTCCAACACGTGGTGCCGGACGTTGGCGACGTGACCGGGCGCAGCGGCGACCATGAGATTCCGGCCCGCCGTGGTCAGCCGCGCGTTGGTGGCGCGGCCGTCCTCGGGGCACGGGAACCGCTCGAGGAGGCCGCGGCCCTCGAGGCGCTTCACGACGTGCGAGAGCCGCGGCAGCGTCGCGTTCGTCCGCTGCGCGAGGGTGGTCATCCGCAGCGTGTGCTCGGGCGCCTCGGACAGCACCGCGAGCACGTAGTACTCGAAGTGCGTGACGCCGGCGTCGGCGCGCAGCTGTGCCTCCAGCACCCCGGGCAGCAGTTCGACGACGGCGACCAGCCGTAGCCACGCCGCACGCTCGGTGGCGTCGAGCCATCGCGGCTCGGCCGGCACCGGGGAGGTGTCCATGACTCCAGCCTACGCCGTTAGTTGAAGGAACAAGTTATTCGCGGGGGTCTCACGCGGTGACGCAGGCCATCAGCGCGGCGAAGTACACGACGCCGGCGAACAATGCGTGGAACGTGACCGAGGCCGGGAAGTGCCCGGTCACGACGGCGCGGATCGCGGCGCCGTAGTCGCGCAGCAGCGAGGACGACTGCCCCGACGATCGCCGCCAGCGCCCGCGGAGCACCTCGTCGCCGAGGGTGTTCCCGACGGTGATCAACCCGAGGGCGACCCAGCCCCACGTCGCACGATCGGTCACCAGGAACGCGATCCAGGGCACCAACCCCGCGACCGACAGCCCGACGTGCCCCAGCACCACGCGCGCCTGCTGCTGGTGCCGGTTCCAGCCGGCGAGCAGCAGAACCCCGACCGCGCCCTGGAGCACCCAGGCCGCCAGCACGAAGTAGGCCACGACGCGACCGTACTCCGGGGCGCAACCCGGGACGGTCCGTCAGATCCGTGCACTGCCATCATGACGGCGTGAGTTCGCAACGGGTGCCGGTGGTGGTGCTGACGGGGCACCTCGGCTCGGGGAAGACGACGCTGCTCAACTTCCTGCTGCGCCGCCCGGGCGCGCGGGTCGGGGTCATCGTCAACGACTTCGGTGCGGTGAACGTCGACGCGGGCCTGGTCAGCGGGCAGGTCGACGAGCCGGCCTCGATCGCCGGCGGCTGCATCTGCTGCCTTCCCGACGCGGGTGGACTCGACGACGCCCTCGCCAAGCTCACCCACCCGCGGCTCGGCCTCGACGTCGTGATCGTCGAGGCCAGCGGCCTCGCCGAGCCCACGACCCTGGCCCGGCTCGTGCGGTTCTCCGCGGTCGAGCGGGTCCGGCCCGGCGGGGTGGTCGAGGTCGTCGACGCCGCGGAGTACTTCGACACCGTCGACAACGGCCTCGGGCCCGCCCCGCTGCGCTTCGAGGCCGCGACACTCGTCGTGGTGAACAAGCTCGACCGCGTCGACGCCGCGGACCGGGAGAAGACTCTCGCGCGCATCACCGAACGCGTACAGGCCCGCAACGCCGACGTCGCGATCGTGCCCGCGGAGCACGGCCGCATCGACCCCGACCTGATCTACGACGCCGCCGCGACCGAGGACCCGCCCGACCAGCTGCCGTTCGGGGAGGCGCTGCGTGCCGAGTCCCCGGTCGAGCCCCCGCACGTCCACGCCGAGTCGGTGACCGTCGCGGTCGACGGAGCCGTCGAACCCGCCGGCATCGTCGATCTGCTGTCCGATCCCCCACCCACCGCGTACCGGATCAAGGGCACGGTCACCGTCGCCACCCGCGGCCGCCCGCAGCGGTACGTGCTGCACGTCGTCGGCCGCTCCGGCGACCTCGTCCCGGCCAAGGCATCACCCGGGACCCGGAGCGAGCTCGTCGCCATCGGCCTGGACCTCGACCGCGAGCAGGTCCGGCGCCGCCTCGAGCGGGCGCTGACCCCCACGACCGACCCGACCCCCGAGGGCCTCGCTGCCCTCCGCCGCCTCCGCACCCCGTAGGCGGAGGGTCAGGCGGCGTCCAGCCGTCGCAAGATCTCGCGCAGCATCTCGCCGTGCTCGCGCAGCGTCTCGCCGTGCTCGCGCTGGGTGTCCGCAAGCATCGCGAACCCGGTGGCGTGTGCCTGATGAAAGGCGAAGTGCTCGTCGAGCCGCGCAGTGTGCTCGCGCTGCACCTGCCGGATGTCCTGCACCGCGTCGTGCAGCTGAGCGATCTCGCCCCGGACGTCCGCGGTCCGTGCGCGCAACGAGCCGATCTGCGACTCCAGCGCGCTGACACGCGCGGAGAGCTCGTCGTACTCGTCACGGTTCACATTGGCCATTGTCCAACCCCCCGACGCCGCACGCTACCCGCGGTCGGGCTGTGGCACATGTGGGCTGTGGACAACGCAAGAGCCCCGATCGCCGACCGCGATCGGGGCCCTGTCTTGCGCCCGGTCAGGTAAGGATCAGACGCCGGCGAGCTCGCGAACCTTCTGCTCGCGGTCGATGGTGATGCCACCCTCGCGCTCCATGGTGGCCCACAGCTCGTCGCGCTTACGGCCCGGAACGAGGACGTAGGCGAACATGCGCGGCAGGGTCCAGGCGAGCGCGGGCTCGTCGGCCTTGCGGCCACCGATGTAGTGGAGGAGCGCCATGAAGAAGCAGGCCTCGACCATCATCAGCGCCGCGGCGACCCAGCGCGCCCAGGTCGGCAGCGACGAGTTGTGCGCGATCAGGTGGATCCAGCCGACGGTGAAGTAGGTGCCGGCCATGCCGTACGACGGCGCCATGAGCAGGAACCACTTCTGACGGCCCTTCAGGCGCGGGACGCCCCACGCGAGGATCTGGCCGACGGCGACGAACGAGGCGCCGTTGATGAACGCCCACCAGTACGGGAAGTTCAGGAACTCGAAGGGCTGGGTGCCGTAGTACTTGTAGACACCGAGGTTGATGCCGATGGTCTCCATGACCGCGTCGAGGATGCCGCCCATCGCGAGCAGCATGAAGTAGTGCTCACGCTTCGCGCCGTTGCGGATGACGAAGTAGCAGAAGTACGACATCAGGCCGAGGAAGGCGACGTAGCACAGGGGAATCAACGCCGGCACGGTCACACCGAAGTTGGTGTAGGCCGGGGCCAGGTTCGGCGCCCAGTGCAGGTGACCGAGCACATCGAGCATCGCTTCTTCGAGCGAGCAGATCAGGCCGCCGATCATGACGATGAGCGGCATCCAGTTGCGGCTGTTGATGATCGAACGGATCGCCCACGGCAGCGCCAGGATGACCACCGCGGCGCCCGCGATGAAGAAGAAGGCCACCTCGGCCCCGAGGCTCGCCGGGCCGAGAGTCGGCTCGTTCGACGGGATGACGTTCGGCGGCCACCCCTCCTCGCCGACGAGGGGGTTCCAACTGTCCCCACCTGCCGAAATTGCCCTCAAGGCCAATTCGTTCAACATGAGCGGCCGCTCCCGAGACGTGACGTGCGCTACTACCCGACCGTCAAGTTATACGGGACGTCCATACATGCTGTCCAGAGCGGCTTGCCCGGAATGTGCGCCCGTCAGAGCGGGCTCACCGCCCGCACGCGTGGGGTGAGGGTCTGCAGCTGCCGACGGCGGGGCAGCGTCGCGAGGGTGGCCAGCAGCCAGTCCCGGGTCTCGCTCGGCCGGAGAACGACGTCGACGCCGAACGCCTCCGCGGCCCCGATCACGCCGGCCTGCTCGGCGAACCGCTCGGTGAGCTCGGCCCGCCGGGCCGCCGGGTCCGGCGCCGCGTCCACCTCGCGCCGGTACATCTGCTCGACGGCGCTCTCGGGGCCCATCACCGCGGTCCGTGCGTGCGGCCAGGCGACCACCAGTTCGGGGTCGAAGGTGCGCCCGCCCGAGAGCACGACGTAGCCACCGCCGTACCCCTTGCGCGCAATCACTGTCAGCGTCGGCACCGTCGCGCCCCCGAGGGCCGTGATCAGCCGGGCGCACGCGCTCGCCAGCCCGGTGCGCTCGGCCTCGGCACCGACCGCCAGGCCGGGCAGGTCCATCAGGACGAGCACCGGGATGCCGAACGCGTCGCACAACGAGACCAGCCGAGCCGCCTTCGCCGCCGCGGCCGCGTCGAGCATCCCGGCCCTGTGCATCGGCTGGCTCGCGACGATGCCGAGAGGGTTCCCCCCGACCCGCGCCAGCGTCGTGATCAAGTTCGGGGCGTACTCGCCCTTGAGCTCGACGTCGCTGTCGGCGTCCACGATTCCGGCGATCACGCGGTGCATGTCGTAGGGCTGCCGCAGGTTCGCCGGCACCGCCTCGTCGAGCGCCGCGGCCGCCGCCGGGTGAGGGTCCGTCACCGGCTCCACCGGCAGCGCCGCCTGCGCGTTCGCCGGCAGCATCGCGAGGTACCAGCGCAGCGCGTCCAGCGCCTCGGTCTCGGAGTCGACGGCGAGGTCCACCGGACCGTGTCGGGCCTGCGCGTCCGCGCCGCAGGAGGCCTCCGCGTCGAAGTGCTCCCCGGTCGCGGCGGCGGCCAGCGCCGGCGGCGCCATCCCGAGCGCGGCCTGGCCCCGCACCGCCACGACGTAGTCGCAGAGCGAGGCCGCCAGCGTCGGCTGCCCGTACGCCGGGCCGAGCACGGCGGCGACCATCGGGACCCAGCCGGACAGCCGCGCCTGCGTCTGCTGAAGCGGGAAGCCGCCGCCGAACTTCCGGGCGTCGAGGCCCTCGGACACCCGGTGCCCGCCGCCGTCGAGGAGCATCACGACGGGGATGCCGCGCGAGGCGGCGATCCGCCAGCAGCGGTCCTGCTTGGCGTTGCCGAGGTCACCGTTGCTCCCGCCCGCGACGGTGAAGTCGGTCGCGAGCACGACGACGGGCCGTCCGTCGACGGTGGCCGTCCCCGCGACCAGGCCGTCGGCCACCAGGTCGGGTGAGCCCTCAGGACGCGCGAGCGCCCCGATCTCCCGGAAGCTCCCGGCGTCGCACAGGTGCGCGATGCGCTCCCTCGCGGTGAGCTTCCCCCGCCGGTGCTGGCGTTCGACCGCGTCCGGTCGCGCCGCGTCGAGCCCGGCCTCGGTCAGGACCTCGTGCGGGTACTCCGTCATCCCGGCCTTTCGCCTCCTGCCGACGCCCACTCGTCCGGGGCGGCTCCCTTAAGCTGATCGCGGTGGTACGCCACCGACTGCGCTTCCACGTGGCGACCCACGTGAATCATCGCGGAGAGGCCTGGGCCTTCAGGACATGTCCGGATGGGGTGCGGCGCCGTTGCGTCGACTTCATCGCACCGGTGCGCCCGACATCGGCTGACGGAAGGACATGACATGTCGTCGAAGGACGAGAAGAACCTGGCCCAAGTACTCGAGAAGATCTCCTCGATGGACGAGCCGAGGCGCTCGGCCATGCGGCGCGTGCACGACGTCGTTCTGGCGGCGGCGCCCACCCTCAAGCCGCGCATCTGGTACGGGATGCCGGCCTACGCGAAGTCGGCGAGCACGCCGGCGCTCATCACGTTGCGCAACGACGAGCGAATGAATCTCGCGCTCACCGAGAAGGCCCCCTTCCGCGCGGCCGGCGGCGTCGACGGGGAGCTGATGCCCGCCGCCTGGTACTTCGATTCGGTGGACGCCGCCACCGAGCAACGGATTGCGGAGATCGTCCGCTCGGTGGTCGGCTGAGGGATCAGGACAGTGCGCCTGCTTCACGCCGGAGCGCGTGAAGCACGGCGTACGCACCACGCGCCGAACCGCTCCCACCGCAAGCGGGTGGCTCGGGACATGCCGACCGGAGCGATGCCACGGTCAGCGGTTTCCGCTGACGAAGCCGTGGTCGAGGTAGCTCGGAACGTTCACGGACGTGTCCGCCTCGACGCCGACGAACAGGTTGAACGGGATCATCCAGCACGCGATGACGGCCAGGTGCGTGAACCCGACGACCGCGACCGTCGACACCACGGGCCGCAACCGCGCCGAGAGGTGCTCACTGCCGCGGAGCGCCAGGGCGTCGCCGTCCTGGGCGGTGTATCGCAGCGCCGTGATCATCGTCAGCACGCCGCCACCGCCGACGGCGGAGAGCAGCGGGTACTGGTGGAGCGTCCCGTCCCACAGCGAGATCGCGTGCGGGACCTCGGGGTACACGTAGACCTGCGAGTGGAGGATGAGCTGCTCGAAGCCCGCGGTCAGCGCCGCACCGAAGAGGAAGAAGAGGCTGAAGGCACTCAGCGTGCTCAGCCGCGGGCGGAGATCCCGCAGCCGCCGGATCAACCAGCAGCCGAGGATCGGGAAGCCGGCGACGAACCAGATGTACATCCCGAACACGAGCACCAGCGGTGTCACCACGGCCTCGCCGTTGGCCGCGTGCCACCCGGGGATGTACTGCGCCCACGAACCCAGGTTGATCAGGTGCGCGTTGTAGGCGTGGGCGGGCGCGACGTAGGAGGTGCACGCCTCCCAGAACCCGGACAGGCACGCCGCGACGACCAGCATCCCGTCGAACGTCAAGCGCCGCTCCCGCCGGACGCTGCGGACCCCGAAGTGCCAGATGACGACCAGGGCGGAGAGGAACAGCCCCCACTCCAGCGCATGCGCGCCCAGCGACCGCGTCCCGTCGTAGGAGTCGGGGCCGGGGTCGGCACCGCGGAAGCCGTCGCCCGTGACCCAACGGACCAGGGCCTGGGCGATCACGATCAGGAGGACGAGTCCGACACCCGCCCAGACGAGCACGGGCTTGGACGGTCGAGCTGCGACGCCGGCGGGCCGGGCGGCGGATGCCTCCGCGGGCCGACGCGTCGACTCTGCTGCTTCGACGCTCATGCGACGGAGCGTACTTGCACACGATGTCTAGAGACAATGTCCAAGCCGCGGCACCCGTCGACGCCGAAACCGGAGCACGCAAAAGCCCCGACCGCTGGG